>CAXGUG010000096.1:0-14040 GCA_964012715.1 uncultured Rhodospirillaceae bacterium
CTTATCGAAGTGCTCGCGCATGGATTCCGCCGCGTCGGGCAGGAAATTGGCGAACAAAACGTCCTGAAAGCTCTCTCGCACCCCTTCGAACACCGGAAAGGCCGCCAGCATGGCGAAAGCGATCGCCGTCAGCGGCACGGCGGCGAGCAGCGAGGTGTAGCTGAGCGAGGCCGCCATTCGCAGGCATTGATCGCCCTGAAAGCGTTCCACAGCGATTCCCAGAATGCCGCGCCACATGCGCCACTCCGCCTTTACCCGCCGCACGAAATCGCGGTTTTCCATGGCCTTGCGCTCCCCCGGGGAACCCGTCGTTGACGTTCTCGGCCCCATACTATATGGCATGGGGGTTCGGGCAAACCTCAACATATTGCCCGGACCGATACCGGCAGTGGGCCGGAACGTGACCCGGTAGACAACAAAAATTCGAGGAGACTCATGGCTTCTGCATCGCCCCTGATGTCCGGTAAGAAAGGCTTGGTCATGGGTGTGGCCAACGATCGCTCCATCGCCTGGGGTATCGCCAAGGCTGCTTACGACCAGGGGGCCGAATTGGCCTTCACCTATCAGGGCGAAGCCCTCCAGAAGCGCGTCATGCCTCTGGCGGAAAGCATCGGCTCGGACCTGGTTCTCCCCTGTGACGTGACCGACATGGCTTCGGTCGACGCCACCTTCGACGCCATCGCCGAAAAGTGGGGCAAGCTGGATTTCGTGATCCACGCCATCGCTTATTCGGACAAGGAAGAATTGAAGGGTGATTACATCGACACCACCCTGGAAAACTTCCTCAAGACCATGAATATCTCCTGCTATTCATTCACCGCCGTGGCCCAACGGGCGCGCAAGCTGATGACCGATGGCGGCGCGATGATCACCCTGACCTATTTCGGGGCCGAGCGCGTGATGCCGCATTACAACGTCATGGGCGTGGCCAAGGCCGCACTGGAAGCCAGCGTACGCTATCTGGCCGAGGACCTGGGCAAGGACGGCATCCGCGTCAACTCGCTGTCCGCCGGTCCGATGAAGACCCTGGCCGCCAGCGGTATCGGCGATTTCCGCTATATCCTGAAGTGGAACGAGTTCAATTCGCCGCTGCGCCGGAACGTGACCCTGGAAGACGTCGGCGGTGCCGGGCTGTACCTGATTTCCGACCTGTCGTCGGGCGTCACAGGTGAAACGCATCACGTCGATTGCGGATACAACATCGTCGGCATGAAAGCGGTCGACGCGCCCGATATTTCCGTCGTCTGATCAGGCGCTTGTGCTAAAAGGGGCGCACCATGTCCCATAACACCTTCGGCCATCTGTTTCGGTTCACGACCTTCGGCGAAAGCCATGGGCCCGCGCTTGGCTGCGTGGTCGACGGCTGCCCGCCGGGTTTGTCGCTGAGCGAAGCCGATATTCAGGTCCATTTGGACAAGCGCCGCCCCGGCCAGTCCAAATACACCACCCAGCGTCAGGAACCGGATCAGATCAAGATTCTGTCCGGTGTGTTCGACGGCGTGACCACGGGAACCTCGATCGGCCTGTTGATCGAAAACGTGGACCAGCGCTCCAAGGACTACTCGGAAATCGCCGAGAAGTTCCGCCCCGGCCATGCCGACTACACCTATTGGAAAAAGTACGGCATCCGCGATTACAAGGGCGGCGGACGGTCATCCGCCCGCGAAACCGCGATGCGGGTCGCCGCCGGTGCTGTGGCGCGCAAGGTGCTGGGCCCCGGCATCACGATCAAGGCCGGCCTCGTCGCCATGGGCGAAAAGGAAATCGACCGCTCGCACCTGGACTGGGCCGAGGTCGATAACAACCCTTTCTTCTGCCCCGATGCCCAGGCGGCCCTGGAATTCGCCGATTACCTGGACGGTATCCGCAAGTCCGGCTCTTCCGTCGGCGGCGTGATCGAGGTCGTGGCCTCGGGCGTGCCCGCCGGTTGGGGCGCGCCGATCTACGGCAAGCTCGACCAGGACCTGGCTTCGGCGATGATGAGCATCAACGCGGTCAAAGGCGTTGAGATCGGCAACGGCTTCGATGCCGCTCGGATCACCGGCGAACAGAACGCCGACGAAATCCGCGCCAAGGGCAACGACGTCGAATTCATGTCCAACAACGCGGGCGGTATTCTAGGCGGCATTTCGACCGGTCAGGAAGTGGTCTGCCGCTTCGCCGTCAAGCCGACGTCGTCGATCCTGACGCCGCGCAAGACCGTGACCAAATCCGGCGAAGACACGGAGATCGTCACCAAGGGCCGTCATGACCCCTGCGTCGGCATCCGCGCCGTCCCGATCGGCGAAGCCATGATGGCCTGCGTCCTGGCCGATCACATGCTGCGCCACCGGGCGCAGTGCGGCTAGGCTTCTCTCACCGCTCCGGGTTCTTGCGTTTGCAGCCGCGCCCATAGATCGTCGGCGGCCTTATTGCGGCAATCAGGGGCCCGGAACAGCCTGATCTCCATCGCCACGTCCAAATGCGCGCCCCCGGCGCGGACCAACCGCCCATCCCGCAGGTCGTCTTCAACCAGAACTTGGGGCAGCCAGGCGACGCCATGCCCCTCCCTTGCCATCGACTGAAGGGTCGCGGCCAGATGCGAGGTAAAGGCGGTTTCCATTGCCGATGCTTCGTCCCGCACCGCCGCTACCGCGTCGAGGATACGCCCCAGGGCCGACGCCGGGCTGTAGCCGAGCAGGCGCCCCTCCGCCCCCGCAGGCGCCCGCAGCGGCAGCAACGTATCGCCGCCGACGACAATGCTGTCGAACCGATCCGGGGACAGGCGGTTCGCGACGCCCGGATGACAATGGCAAAGCAGAAAATGAACTTCGCCTGCCAGCATGATGCGCTCGCATCCTTCCATACTGTCGGACAGCAGGTTGACCGCCCCCAGGTCGTGGAAATCAGCATGTGCGCGAAGCCAAGCCGGGAAGAAGGTAAAGGACAAGGCGTGGGTCGCAGCGATGGACAAAGACGCCGTATCGCGCTCCCCGATGGCGCGGGTATCGCGGCGGGCTTGCTCGACCGCGCGCAGCAAATCGCCTGCCTGCGGTTTGAAATGCACCCCGGCCTGGGTCAGTTCCGCCCCCTGCGCCCCACGCCGGAACAAAGGCGCGCCGATCCATTCCTCGAGCGCGCGAATACGGCGGCTGAACGCCGGCTGCGAGACGTTCCGGGCGTCGGCCGCACGGGAGAAATTTCCATGCTCTTCCAGCGCCAGGAAGTCCTTCAACCAGTCAATTTCCATGGCGATGTGGCTCTTGCATAACTCAATACGATCTTGGCATTGGCCTTCGGGCCGGGGCCTTATGTATCACTCTTAGCAATATTCCCCGAACAGCTTTAGCCGAAGAGATTTCCCCAATGCGCATCATCGACATCCGCGAAGTCACTAAGCCGATCTCGTCGCCGATCCGGAACGCCTATATCGATTTCTCCAAAATGACGTCCAGTCTGGTCGCCGTCGTCACAGACCAGGTGCGAGACGGAAAACCCGTCATCGGCTATGGCTTCAATTCCAATGGCCGCTACGGCCAGGGCGGCCTGATCCGCGAGCGGTTCAAGGATCGCATCCTCGAAGCCGATGCCGACAGCTTGCTCAACGATGTCGGCGACAACCTGGACCCGCACAAGATCTGGGCCGCGATGATGACCAACGAAAAGCCGGGCGGCCATGGCGATCGCTCGGTCGCGGTCGGCACCATCGACATGGCGGTCTGGGACGCGGTTGCCAAGATCGCCGAGAAACCCCTGTTCCGCCTGTTGGCCGAGCAAAAGGGTATCGAAGCCAACCCCAAGGTCTTCGTCTATGCGGCGGGTGGCTACTACTACCCCGGCAAGGACAATTCCGCTCTTTGCGCCGAAATGCGGACCTATCTGGATCGTGGCTACAACGTCGTCAAAATGAAGATCGGCGGCGAGAGCATCGCCGACGACCGGAAACGTATCGAGGCCGTGCTGAAGGAAATCGACGGCGAGGCGCAGCTGGCGGTCGATGCCAACGGTCGGTTCGACCTGGAAACCGCCATCGGCTACGCCAAGATGCTGCGCGACTACCCCCTGTTCTGGTACGAGGAAGCGGGCGACCCGCTGGACTACCATCTGCAGGCGGCCCTGGCCGAGTTCTATCCCGGCCCGATGGCCACGGGCGAAAACCTATTCTCGCACCAAGACGCCCGCAATCTGCTGCGCTATGGCGGCATGCGACCCGACCGCGACTGGCTGCAGTTCGATTGCGCCCTATCCTATGGGCTGGTCGAATACATGCGCACGCTCGAAGTCGTGGAACAGGCCGGCTGGTCGCCGTCGCGCTGTATCCCTCATGGCGGGCACCAGATGTCGCTGAACATCGCGGCGGGCCTGGGCCTGGGCGGCAACGAGAGCTACCCGGACGTGTTCCAGCCTTATGGCGGGTTCCCCGACACGGTAAAGGTTGCGGACGGCTACCTCACCATGCCGGACCTGCCGGGTATCGGCTTCGAAGGGAAATCGGATCTTTACGCGGAAATGCAGGCCCTGGCAGACTAAGGCCATGACCGCCGCCTATCAGCACCCAGAAGCCCTGGTCTCCACCGACTGGTTGGAAGCCAACCTGAGCAACCCAAACCTTCGGGTTTTCGATTGCTCGTTCTACCTGCATCATCAAACGGGGGGCGGCGAGCCGTTCCGCGTCGAGAGCGGACGGGCCGACTATGACGCCGCGCATATTCCCGGCGCGGGCTTCCTGGACCTACAGGCCGATTTTTCGGACCCGACGGCGCCCTACCGCTTCACCCTGCCCAGCCCCGAAACCACGGGCCAGGCCTTCGCCCGCCACGGCATCGGCGACGACAGCCGGGTGATCCTCTATAGCCGGGCGAACATGCAGCGGGCGACACGGTTCTGGTGGATGCTGCGCTGGCTGGGTTTCGACAATGCGGCCGTGCTGAACGGCGGCATCGATAAGTGGGAGGCCGAAGGCCGCGCCACCACGACCGCCCCTTGCGACTATGCTCCAGGTAGCCTGACGGTCCGACCCCGACCGGAATTGTTCGTCGGCAAGGACGGCGTTCTGGTCGCGATCGGCGACCCCGGGACCTGCACCATCAATGCCCTGGGCCCGAAACTGCATAGCGGCGAAGATGCCAGCTATGGCCGCGCGGGACGCATCCCCGGCAGCACCAACATTCCGGCGGCATCACTGCTGAATTCGGATTTGACCTTTCTGCCCGCCGAAACCGCAGCGCAGATGTTCGAAGGAATTGGCGCAACGCCGAACCAAAAGGTCATCACCTATTGCGGCGGCGGCATCGCCGCGACCCTGGATGCCTTCATCCTGTACCAATTGGGGTACGAAGACATCGCGGTCTACGACAATTCCATGAGCGAATGGGTCGCCGACCCGGCCCTGCCCATGGAAACGGGCTGAATGAAATCGCCAATCAGTGCGGTGCGACGAACACCGGGAATCCCAGCCAATAGTGGATGCCCGCGATGATCGCATAAAGCACCAGGGCGATCCCCGCCATCATGGCGTCCTTGGCGTAAGTTCCCCGCTCAGGCCGGGCCCAGGGGCCTTCAGCTCGGCTTATTACGACCATCTCGACCAACGCCCACAGGCCGATGCCACCGAACAGCACGACCGCCGCCGTGTCGCCGTTGACCAACAAGTGGGCGATGGTCCAGAGCAACACGCCGGTCAGCATGGGATGGCGGATTTTGGTCCGCACCACGCCCCGCACCCGCCCGATATCCATCAGGAACAGGGCGATCAGCATCAGCGTGTTGTTGGCGTGCCACGCCCAACCCGGTAAGGCATAAAGGTATTCCGTTTCCGCCGCTTGGTAGCCGAAGATCATCAGCATCAAACTGCCTAGGATCGCCAGGGCGACCAAAGCCCGCCCCGCCTTGCCCAGCGCTTCGCGTTGGCGCGGCAGGATCCGTTTGAACAGATGGGCGGCGCTCCACAGCAGGAGGCCGGAAATCAACATCGTCACGGCGTCACCCCTTCAGATTTGCTCAGGCCACTTCGGCCAAGGTCTTTTCGGTCCAGTGATCGCCCGGCATGGCGGCCTGGCGCTCGGCCAACAAAGCACGGGTCAAGGTCCGATTGCCGGACTTCTTGGCAGCGTCGATCAACACGAGATCGAACAAATCCCGCTGCGCATTGCTGCCGCCCATCTGCCACATCTCGTAGCGGATCGGGATCATCGTTTCGGTCGTCACATCGTAGCGGCCCTGTCGATAGGCGATCAGGGCATCCATCAACGGCACGCCAAGGGCCTTCATGATCGGCAGGTTGCTTTCGTCTTCCGGCCCTTCGTAGGCCGCGGCGAACTCCCGCATCTCCTCGACCTTCGCATCGCCGGCAGCGGCCAGCGCCAAGGCGAAGTGCAGATCGACGAAGGTCAACAAGTGTTCCTCGGTCCGCTCGCGCACCTTGGCCGCGATGGGGGCCCAGCGGTCGCCCGCGTCGACGCCCAGAATTTCAAGACGCTGCAACAGCGAGGCCGCGTTGCAGATATCGAGGTATTCATCGCTGTCCGAGGCCGCGACCCGGGCGTCGTATTGCGCCAGGGCGTCGTCCATCCGCCCCTGATCCAGCATCATCAGGGCTTCGTGCCACCAGATATGATTTTGGAAGTTGTTGGCCTGGGTCCAATGGGGGCGCAGGCGCTCGATCCAGGCCAGCCCTTCTTCCTGCCGGTCCTGCATTTCCATGACGTGGGCGTAGGCATGGGTCGCCCAGGGGTCGTTGGGCTCCAGTTCGATGGCCATTTCCGCCGCCGCCTGAGCCGGGCCGAAATTCCCCGCTTCCTCGAAACCGAATGCCTGCATCCCCTTCAGATAGGAAAACCCCGGCACACTCTTGTTCCAGGCGGGCATGATCCGGTTCACGGAATCCCGCAGATGCCGCCCGTCACCCGCATAGAAATGCGCGAAATGGGCCAGCCGCGCCGCCAGGATGTCATGCGGATGATCGAGCAGGATTTCCTCCCAGATCATGGCCGCCCCTTCCATGTTGCGCGCCGTCCATAAGCCGGCCGCGCGGGCATGAGCCTGTTCGCGCGGCGTGGTGTTGGCGGCCAGTTCACCGGCCTTCGCCGCCGCCTGCTGCGCCTTCGGCATCAGTCCGCCCATGGCCATCAGCATCATGAAATAGGCTTTCAGACAATGCGCCATCGCCATGTCGGGGTCGGCGGCGAAGGTCGCCTTGAGCCGCTCGCCCGTATCCGGCGCCATCGAAAGATAGCCATCGATCACATGATCGAAAGCGGTGGCGGCTTCGGCGCTTGCCGCCGTCAGGTCCAGGTCGCGTTTGTCTTTGAAAATCGGCATGGGGGGATGTCCGTGGATGTTTCTTCGGTTGGTTCGTATCGTCGTTTATGCGATCAGGCTACACTATCCGTGTTACAGGTGCGACTTCCTGTCTACGCCCTCCTGCCCTCATCCTTACCGGAGCCTTCCAGCCATGAAACAGATGATCGAGACCGACGCCCGCGAAGTGAAGCAATGGATGGATGCAGGGGACGCCGTGATCATCGACGTGCGCGAAGCCGAGGAACTGCGCCAGGCCCGCGTGCCGGGCGCGCTGCACAACCCCATGTCCGCGTTCGACCCTGACATGGTGGCGGGGCTGGAAGGCAAGAAACTGGTCTTCATGTGCGCCATGGGCATGCGCTCCATGCAGGTCGGCACCTACCTGCTGCAAAACGACATGATCGACGAGGCCTATAACCTAGCCGGCGGCATTCAGGGCTGGATGATGTCGGGATATCCGGTTGAACAGGGATAACCCTATTCTTTGTTCACATACATTAGCGTCTTTGTATACCTAACCCTCAAATTAGACGGCATCTGACGCGAAAATTTGCCCTTTTTATCTGCATTTTATATTATTTTATACTAATATGAGGAGTGAAAACTGACATTAAAATAGAGGCCAATGCGATGATATGGAAATTTCTTATAGCCGCTACCGTCGCAGTGATTGGCGTGATCGGTGGCGTATGGATCGAAAATCTACGAACGCAATGTAGAGCCTCGGCCCCTACTCCGTTTGTTTCCGGGACTGTAGGTAACCCTGCTGAAATCGTAAATACGACATCTGCCTGTAAGTATAGTGTTTGTGCGATTGGATCGAATGCCCCGACGATTGACGGGTCACCCAATTTACAAATTCAGTACAGTCGGGAGGGTGGCGACAAGGGCCCTTCCACCCAAACCACAGCCTTATACGGCAGTTGTGTGGTTATTGAAGCATCGGCCATCAAAGTTTCAACAGATTCCCCATCCGGTCGCGTGGCGGTCACAGGAACCTTCTCTGTTCAATAATCCAATAATCCTCGCTCTTTCCGATTACGCTTCCGGGCGTTCCGCCCCGATCAGGAATTCGATGTTGCCTTCCGGGCCCTTGATCGGGCTTTCGGTGAGGCCGAGCACGCGCCAGCCGCAGTCGTTGGCGATGAAGTCGCGCATTTCCTCGCAAACCGCTTGATGGACCGCCGGGTCGCGGACCACGCCGCCCTTGCCCACATGTTCCGGCCCGGCCTGGAACTGCGGCTTGATCAGCGCGATCAGTTTCGCCCCCGGCTTGGCCAGGGCCATGGCGGGCGGCAGAACCTTTTCCAAGCCGATAAAGCTGACATCGCTGACGATCAGGTCGATGGCGTCCGGCACCTGTTCTGCCGTCAGGTGACGGGCGTTGGTTTTTTCCAGCACGACGACCCGCTCATCGGTCCGCAACTTCCAATCCAACTGCCCATGGCCGACATCGACGGCAAAGACCTTGGCGGCGCCGTTGGTCAGCAAGACATCGGTGAAGCCGCCGGTGGAGGCCCCCAGGTCGAGACAGGTAAAGCCCGTCGGGTCGACCGCGAAATGGTCTAGCCCCTTGGCTAGTTTCATCCCGCCGCGCGACACCCAAGGATGCTCGCGGCCTTTGACGGAAACCTCCGTGTCCGCGGCAAGTTGCTGGCCCGGCTTATCGAAACGGCGGTCCGCGCCATGAACCAGCCCAGCCATGATCAGAGCCTGCGCCTTGGCGCGGCTGTCGGCCAAGCCACGTTCGACCAAGAGCTGGTCGAGCCGGATTTTCGGTTGTTTCGCCATGGCGCCCCCGGGCGCCCGACCGGTCAGGCGCGGGCGGGTTCCGTCACTTCATCGGCCCGGCCCAAAGCCGCCAGAACCGTGGCGACGATACCGGCGGCATCCAGGCCCGCCTGGGCGCATTGCACCTCGGGCTTGTCCTGTTCCACGAATTCGTCGGGCATGGTGATCGAGCGCACCTTGAGGCCGTTTTCCAACAGGCCGTCATTGGCCATGAACTGCAGCACCTGAGCCGAGAAACCGCCGATAGCCCCCTCTTCGACCGTGACCAGCAACTCATGCTCGGACGCCAGTTTGCGGATCAGGTCTTCATCGATCGGCTTGGCGAAGCGGGCGTCGGCCACCGTCGTCGAAAGGCCGCGAGCGGCCAGGTCTTCCGCTGCCTTGATCGATTCCTGAAGACGCGAGCCGAGAGACAGGATGGCAATGGTCGAACCTTCGCGGACAATCCGGCCCTTGCCGATTTCCAGCACGGACCCACGGGCCGGAAGTTCCACCCCGACGCCCTCGCCGCGCGGATAACGGATCGCCGATGGGCGGTCGTCGATGGCGCAGGCCGTGGCCGTCATATGCATCAACTCAGCCTCGTCCGACGGGGCCATGACCACGATCCCCGGCAAGGTGCACAGGTAAGGCAGATCGAACGCGCCGCAATGGGTCGAGCCGTCAGCGCCGACGTAACCGGCACGGTCGATGGCGAAGCGAACGGGCAGCGACTGGATCGCCACGTCATGGACGACCTGGTCGTAGGCGCGTTGCAGGAAGGTCGAATAAATTGCGCAGAACGGCTTATAGCCCTCGGTCGCCATACCGGCGGCGAAGGTCACGCCATGCTGTTCCGCGATGCCAACGTCGAATGCCCGCTCGGGGAACATTTCACCGAACTTGTCGATCCCGGTCCCGCCCGGCATGGCGGCGGTGATGGCAACAACCTTGTCGTCTTCCTTGGCTTCCGCGATCAGCGCCTTGGCGAAGACCGAGGTATAGCTCGGCGCATTGGCGATGGCCTTGTGCTGCTTGCCGGTGACGACGTCGAACTTGGACACGCCATGGTACTTGTCGGCGGATTCCTCCGCCGGCTTATAGCCATGGCCCTTTTCCGTGACGATGTGCAGCAGGATCGGGCCCGCTTCCTTGTCGTCGCGCAGGTTCTTCAGAACCGGCAACAGATGGTCCATGTTGTGGCCGTCGACGGGGCCGACGTAATAGAAGCCCAGTTCCTCGAACAGCGTGCCGCCGGTGACCATGCCACGGGCGTACTCATCGACCTTGGCCGCCGCCTGTTCCAGCGACCGAGGGAACTTCTTGGACAGGTCCTTGGCGAAATGCCGGGCGGAGCGGAACGGCTTCGAAGAAATCAGCTGCGACAGATAAGCCGACAACGCGCCGACCGGCGGCGCGATCGACATGTCATTGTCGTTCAACACCACGATCAGCTTGGAATCCATGGAACCGGCATTGTTCATGGCTTCATAAGCCATGCCCGCCGTCATCGCGCCGTCGCCGATCACGGCGATTACGTTCTTGGGCGCGCCGGCCAGATCACCGGCCACGGCCATACCCAGACCGGCCGAGATCGAGGTCGAACTATGAGCCGCACCAAACGGGTCGTATTCGCTCTCGGAGCGCTTGGTGAAGCCAGACAGCCCCCCGCCCTGACGCAGGGTATGCATACGGTCACGACGACCGGTCAGAATCTTGTGCGGATAACACTGATGGCCGACATCCCAGATCAGGCGATCGTTGGGCGTATCGAACACGTGATGGATCGCCACCGTCAATTCGACCACACCCAGGCTGGCGCCCAGATGCCCGCCGGTGATCGAAACAGTCCGGACCGTATCGTCACGTAATTCACGCGCAAGCTGCTTCAGCTCATCGACGGTAAGGTTCCGGATGTCCTTGGGATCGTTCACTTGATCCAGCAGTGGCGTGAGGCTTTCTTGTTCCAAAATACAGGCCCTTGTCTGTCACCCGGTTCATTGCCCGGTGATGAAAATACAATGCGCGTTCGAGCGCGACAGGTGTTCGATTTTAGGTGCGCCGTTCTACGATAAAACGCGCCATTTGTTTGAGAAGATCGCCTTTTTCCCCAAATATTTCAAGATGTCCAGCGGCTTGCTCGCTCAGCAGTTGAGCCTGCTGGCGGGCTTTGTCGACACCCAGAAGGGAAACAAAGGTCGCCTTGTTGGCGTCGGCGTCCTTGCCGGTCGCCTTGCCGACCGTTTCGGCGTCACCTTCGACGTCCAGCAAGTCGTCCGCAATCTGGAATGCCAAGCCGATATCATGGGCGTAGGCATGCAGGGCCGTGCGGGCATCTTCCGACGCCTTACCGAGGATGGCACCGGCGGTGGTCGACACCGCAATCAACTCACCCGTCTTCATACGCTGCAGCCGCGTGATCTGGGCGACGTCCAATTCGTTCTGCTCGGCCCACAGGTCCATCATTTGGCCGCCGACCATACCATGTGCGCCGGAAGCCTTCGAAAGCGCCAGGACCAGATCGGCCCGAACATGAGGATCGGCATGGGTCGCCGGATCGGCCAGGACCTCAAACGCCATGGTCAACAAGGCGTCGCCGGCAAGAATCGCAGTCGCTTCATCGAACTTGATATGGCAGGTCGGCTGACCACGACGCAGACTATCGTCGTCCATCGCGGGCAGGTCATCGTGGACCAGGGAATAACAATGGACCATTTCGACCGCCGCCGCCGCGCGCAAGGCCGATCGGGGATCGACTTCGAACAAGGAAGCGCTTTGCGTCACCAGGAACGGTCGCACCCGCTTCCCACCTTCGAGAGAGGCATAGCGCATGGCCTCGACCACACGCGATTCCGGCGTATCGGTCAGGGGAAGAAGCTCGTCCAAAACATCGGACACCTGCTTGGCGTTTTCCGCCAAAGCGGCCTTAAATTCCTTCTCGGAAATGGTCATCTTATTGAAATTCCAGACTATTCTTGATCGGCGGGTTCACTAGACAAGGCGCCGCCGGAACCGACGACAATCTTATCGACGCGCAATTGCGCTTCCTTCAGCTTGGCTTCGCAGTGGGTCTTGAGCGCCACCCCGCGGGAATAAGCGTCGATCGCCTGATCCAGCGACCCGGCCCCTTGTTCCAACCCGCGCACGATATCCTCAAGTTCGGACATGGCATCCTCGAAACTGAGTGCTCGGATATCTTCGGGGATGTCGGTTTCGGCGTCCGATCCTGTAGTGTTCTGCTTGGCCATGAAATACCTTTTCGACAAGGCGCGGGAGTGTAGGGCCACCGCCGCCGTCCCGCAAGCGCGAAGGCGGGGAAAGATGGCGGAAACCTGCCCTTTCGTTACTGCGTCATCAATGCTCGGACATGCCCGGCGCTACTTTCCGCCAAGGCGTTCAGATCATACCCCCCTTCAAGGCATGAAACGACGCGGTTTTCGCAACAATCCCGCGCCACCCGCAACAACTCGACCGTCACCCATACGAAATCCTCGGTCGTCAGCATCAAGGATGCCAGCGGATCGCGGGCATGGGCGTCGAATCCGGCCGAAATGATCAGCAAATCGGGGTTGAACCGGCGCAGGGCCGGCAAAATCCGGTCGCGATATCCCTTGCGGAACGCATCCGTTCCCTCGCCCGGCCCCAGCGGCAAATTGCAGATATTGTCCGCGACGCCCGTGTCGTGCGCCGCCCCGGTGCCCGGGTAGGCCGGCCATTGGTGCGACGAGGCGTAGAACAGGTTGGGATCAGTCTGAAACGAATGCTGCGTGCCATTGCCGTGATGAACGTCGAAGTCGACCACCGCGACTTTCTGAACACCTTCGGCTTTTTGCGCGTGGCGGGCGGCGACGGCAACCGTATTGAACAGACAAAATCCCATGGCTTGCGAGGCTTCGGCATGGTGGCCAGGCGGGCGAACGGCACAGAAAGCGTTCCGTGCCTCGCCCGACAGAACGGCATCCACTGCGGCGCAGGCGCCACCGGCCGCCCGTAACGCTGCCTCGGCCGACTTGGGCGACATGCTGGTGTCTGGATCCAGGTACACGCGCCCTTCGGTCGGCACGTTGTCCATGATCGTTTCCACATAATCGTGGCCATGGGTGTTTTCGACGACGGACAGATCCAAGACCGGGGCTTCAAGCCGATGCAGATCGGCGAAGGGTTCCGTTTCCAGCGCCTGCATGACCGCGCGCAAGCGTTCGGGGCATTCAGGGTGGCCACGGCCCGGGTCGTGCTCCACGCAGGCCTGATGGAAATAAAGCTGCGTCGTCATCGTCGGCGTTCCTCTCCCCAGGGGTTCGGTCGGGTCATTCCTTACCCGTTCCGGTCAAAATTCGCAGGTAATCGACCAGTTCGGCAAGTTGTTGTTTGTTCGGCACCCGTTGGACCGGCATCTTGGTCCCGGGCAGGAATTTGTCCGGCCCTTTATCGAACAGCTCAAATAGGGTCTTTTCATTCCAAGTAAAGGACTTGTTCTGAAGCGCGCCCGAATAATTGTACCCGGCGACGGCCCCGACCTTTCGGCCCCAAAGCCCCTCGAAATGCGGGCCTGACCGGCTGATCGCCTGGGCGTCGAGCGCGTGGCAATTGGCGCATTTAGTATAAAGCTTGGCCCCCGGATGGTCGCTGGTCAGCCAAGGGTGCCGCCCGTCGTCTCGGTCGTCCGCTCGAAGACCGATCCTATCGCCCGTCTCCAGATGCCAGACCGCGGTGCTCTCATCGGCACTGGCCGTCAGAGCGAAGGCACCGTCCGGCGTAAATCGAGCCGCCCAAACGATCTTGTCGTGGGCGTGAATGGTCCGCACGATTTCGCCCGAGGCCAAGTCCCATAAGACAAGCCGCCCGTCCCGTCCCGCCGACAGCACACGGCGTCCGTCCGGCGAAATATCCGCCGCATAGACTTGGCCGTTACGATCTTCGCCGTGAACCAACACCTTAGATTGGCTGAGCGTCGCGATGTCCCATACGCGCAGGGTGCGGTCGATACTG
>CAXGUG010000097.1:0-14026 GCA_964012715.1 uncultured Rhodospirillaceae bacterium
GAGCCCAAGTCCCGGTATTACCTGGGCCTGCAAAAGGCGCAGGCCGGCGATGTGAAAGGCGCGCTTCAGGACTGGGCCGACCTGATCGCGATCTCGTCCGAAGACGCCCCCTGGGTGCCCATCGTCCGCCAACAGGTCGTCCGCGCAGCCGATGAGTTGAACGTCGATCCGGCCGGCATCGAACCGTCGGACGCGGCCCGCGAATTGATTGCCTCGCGCCCGCCGATCCTGCGCACCGAGACGCCGATCATGCCGTCGCCCAGCGAAGCGACGGGGCAAACGGCCCCCATGGCCCAGCCCGCCCCCGGCCCCAGCCGCGAACAGATGGAAGCCGCCCAGGACATGACGCCCGAAGAACGGGCCGCCATGATCCGCGGCATGGTCGAACGCCTAGCCGACCGGATGAAGGAAAACCCGGACGATATCGCCGGATGGCGACGGCTGGAGCGCGCCTACCGTGTTCTGGGCGACACGGCCAAGGCCGATGAAGCGGCGGCGCAGATCAAACGGCTGACGCCCTAGGGCCGATCCGCGCCGTTTTACGGCAACTCCCCCTTGGCCTGGGGCGTTTCTGCCCCTATAACCCCGGCAATCTTTTCAAAAGAAACCAGCCAGGGGATCGCCCACATGCGCCAGTTCAAGACCATCGACGACCTTGATGTCCGGGGAAAGACCGTTCTGGTCCGTTGCGACCTGAACGTGCCGATGAAGGACGGTAAAGTGACCGACGCCACGCGCCTGGAGCGCTCGTCGGAAACCCTGACCGATCTGGCCGCCGCCGGGGCCCGGGTCTGCGTGCTGTCGCACTTCGGTCGCCCCAAAGGCCAGGTCGTCCCGGAGATGAGCCTGAAGCCTGTCGCCGACGCCCTGTCCCAGGTTCTGAACCGCACCGTCGCCTTCGCCGCCGATTGCGTCGGCGCTCCGGCTGAAGCAGTCGTCAAGAACCTTAACGACGGCGACATCTGCGTTCTGGAAAACCTGCGCTTCCACGCCGAGGAAGAAAAGAACGACGCGGGCTTCGCCCAGCAGTTGGCCGCCTTGGGCGATTTCTACGTCAACGACGCCTTTTCCGTTTCGCACCGGGCCCATGCCTCGACCGAGGCCATCGCCCGCATCCTGCCCGCCGCCGCCGGGCGGTTGATGCAGGCCGAGCTGGACGCCCTGACCAAAGCTTTGGAAGCGCCTGAGCATCCTGTCGCCGCCGTGGTCGGCGGGGCCAAGGTTTCGACCAAGATGGAAGTTCTGGGCAACCTCGTCGGCAAGGTCGACCTGTTGATCATCGGCGGCGGGATGGCCAACACCTTCCTGCATGCCCAGGGCATCAACGTCGGCAAGTCGCTGTGCGAGCACGACATGGCCGATGCCGCCCGTGACATTCTGAAGCGCGCCGAACAGGCGGGCTGCGTGGTGGCCCTGCCGGTCGACGCCGTGGTCGCGCGCGAGTTCAAGGAAGGGGCGGCTTCGGAAGTCGTCGCCGTCGACGCCATGCCCGGCGACGCCATGATGTTGGATGTCGGCCCAGCCACGGTCGACGACCTGACCGCCCGCCTGAAGGATTGCCGCACCCTGGTGTGGAACGGCCCGCTCGGCGCGTTCGAAATCAAACCTTTCGACAACGGCACCAATGGCCTGGCCCAGGCGGCCGCCGAATTGACCAAGGCCGGCACCCTGACCTCGGTCGCCGGTGGCGGCGATACGGTCGCGGCCCTGGCTAACGCCGGCGTCGGCGATGCCTTTTCCTATGTCTCGGCGGCTGGGGGGGCCTTCCTGGAATGGTTGGAAGGCAAGGACCTACCCGGCGTCGCGGTCCTTCGCGGGTAACACCACGGCGGGGCCTTCGCTGGGCCCCGCAACCGCCTGCGGGCGGGTCCGGTGCGTCAGGGTATCGAGCAGCGATTTCAGATAATCGGACTGCTGGGCCAGTTGATCGGTCGCGACGCGGGCTTCGTCAGATGCCGCGGCGGCCAACATCTGGGCCGTGTCGGTAACGCGCTCGACCTCGCTGGTGCAGGCCGCCAACGACCGTTCGGCGCGGTCCACCGCATCGCGGATGGCCGCCAGGCGCTGACGCGATTCCGGATCCTTCAGGCTGGCTTCACGTACGGCTCCGCCACCCATCGACACGGTCTTTCCGTCGGCCCCGGTTGCGCCCCCTTGCCCCGGTTGCGGGCGGCCGAACAGGAAGCCGTTGAATTCCTCGCGCACGGCGGCGACATGGCCGCCCAGGCCGTCCAACTGTTCGCGCGCCACGGACAGATTGCGGATCAATGCATCGGTCAGCTCCACATCGATGATCGCCGCCGAGGCTTCGCGGCTGACCCGCGCCAAGTGGTCAGAGACCTGCCCCAAAGCAACCTCGCCCCCGCGCGCCTGCGGGTCGGCATGGACCATCGCGCGGGCCTGCGCTTCGGCCTGCGCCCGCGCCAAGGCCGGGACCGGCGGCTGGTTGGCCTGGTCCTCTTCCAACGCGGCCAACAGGTTTTCCATCTCTTCCATTTCGCGGCGATAGTCGGCCAGGGTGCGACGCATGACCTCGGCCTCGTCCGACGCTGCTTGGGCGCGGCGCGCCTCGCCCTCCATGTTCTCGACCGCCTGCAGGGTCTTGGCCTGGGCGTGGTCCAGGTCCTGACGCAGGTGTTCGGCGTCGGCCATGGCCGACATCCAATCGTCGAAGGCACGGGCCAGTTGGCCGATGGCATCGCTGTTGCCGCGTCCGGGGATCAGCACCGTGCGGTCGCCGCGCGCCAGACGATCGGCGGCATCGGCCAGGGCCTGCACCGGACGCGTGATCGAGCGCATCACGATCAAACCCAGTGTCAGCACCCACAACAGGATCGCCGCCCCGCCGCCGACCAGTGACGCGGCGGCGAACTTCCGCTCGCCCGCCAGGGTGGTCCACCGTTCTTCGGCCAGTTCCTGTGCGACGCTGCCCAGCGTCGCCAGCGACGGCGCCACATAGGCCTGAATATCGTCGAAGCGCTGAGCGTCTTCGTTGACCCGGACACGGGCCGAGATCAGCGCCATCATCGCCGTTTGATGTTGGGTCAAAAGATCGGCCACGGCATCGCGTTCGGTCCGGGAATACCCGGCGTCCTTCACCTGCGCCGCCAACTGCGTATAGGCCGCCCGCAGGTCGACCAGGCGCACCGGGTCGCCGGTCAGAACCATTTCGCTGCCCAGTTGGTCGATCCGCGCCAGCAGTTCGGCCATGCCGCGCCGACCGCCATCGGCCAAACGGGGGGCCAGCGCCTGATCCGCATCGCGCAGCGCCGCCCCGGCTTTGGCCGGGTCGCCCGCCAGACCGGCGTCGAGCGTCGAAAGGTGTTGGTCGTATTGGACCAAGCCGTCCTTGAGCGTCGCAATGGGGCGTTCCAGATCGCCCGCGTCGGCGTGGGACGCCAAGGTGTCGAGCAGGCGGGACTGTTCATCCAACAGGCTGCGGATTTCCCGCGCCTCGTCCGGATTGCGCCCCAGGATGTAGCGTTTTTCGTGGGCCTGGATGGCGGCCTGGCCACGGGCGACCTCGGTCACCGTGGCGTTCAGGTCGCGCGCGCGTTCAAGCCCCAATTGGGCCACCGATACCCGGTCGTTCACATGCACGATCAATCCGGCATAGACCATCACCGCCAGCATGCCGACGGCCACGAACAGGCCGGTGCGGGTGGAAAGCGCCATGCCGCCCATGAAGGTCCGGCTGGCATAGGTCGGGCGTCTGAGGGCCAGATATGTATGGTCGTAGTCGCGGTCAGCCACGGGTGCCGTTACCTCAAAATTCGGAGTCGACGAAAATGCGCGCAGAGGTCGTCTAACTAGTAGAACGAAATCTAACCTTCTACCTACGAAAAATTCCTTAAAATCCGCCGAAAATCATCAAACCCGCATTATCCACAGCTGCCTGATGTTGAATTCCCCGGCTTCTATGGCATCATAGGTTGTCGATAGGTGCTTGGGGGAGACAAGCCAAATGGTTGGGTCGGTCGGACCGCTTGGGGCGGTTGCGAACTTTCTAGGCCTTAAGCGCACGCTTAAGCAGGAACAGCTTGCCGCCGATTTGGCGCAGGCCGCCCAGGAATCGCAGCAGCGTTTCAACGCCGAAAACGGCGACATCCTCGAAATCGACCCGGATAATCCGGCGCCGCGCGGCCATCTCATCGATATCATCGCCTGATCCGTGGCTTGACCGCTTTCGCCGGCTTTGCGGGCCAGGCAGACATTCGGATAAACTGCGGCCATGAGCGATGACACAACTAATATCGGAAAACCAGGACCCAGCGTTTGGGCCGTGCCCGATGGCGACGACCGCGAACGCCTGACCTGCGTCGATTGCGGCTTCATCCATTACGACAACCCAAAGATCATCGCCGGTGTCGTTCCGACCTGGGGCGATAAATACCTGATCTGCAAGCGGGCGATCGAGCCGCGCATCGGCTATTGGACCGTCCCCGCCGGGTTCCTGGAACTGAGCGAGTCGACCGCCGACGGCGCCAAGCGCGAAGCCTGGGAAGAAGCCCGCATCGATGTCGAGATCACCGGATTGATCGGCATTTATGAAATTCCCCGTATTTCCCAACTTTACGTCATCCATGCCGGTCGCATGACCCGCGAAAATCACGCCCCCGGCCCGGAAAGCATGGATACGCGGCTGGTATCCTGGGACGAGATCCCCTGGGACGAGTTGGCGTTTCCATCGATCCGCTGGGCCCTGGAACGCCACCGCGAAGGCCTGCCGCCCGGCATTACCCAGGCCCCGCCGCGCCCGCGCGCCGATAAATCCGCCTGATCCGCCTACCCGGCAAAAATTGCCGCGTTTTGAGATTCCGTTAACCATTGGCCGCCTATGCTCGGCCCATGGACATCACCAATAATTCCACCGGCGGCGCAGGCGCCCTTCCTTCCAAGACCGCAACGCGGTCTCCGGTGGTGTATGAGTCCGATTCCCTGCGCGAGGTTCAGGCCCGCGCCAATCACATTCAGCAAGGTGAAACGGCGATCGAACGGCGCGGCATGCGGCGTTTGAACGAAGCCATGGCCTCAGGCCAGGATTTGCGGCGCGACGTGCCGCGCGGCTTCTATCTGAACATCGTCGTCTGACGCTCTTCAGTCTGTCACCAGGGTTGAACCCACCCCCATCCGTTCCTAGGTTGTCGATTGACCCAGCCGCCCCGGCGGCCCAGCAATCAGGACCCGGCGGCCCGTGCCCAAATTCATTCCCTTAAGCATTCCGTTCCTGGCGTCGTTCGCCGGCGCTGTGGCGGCTGCGGATTTGACGGTGACGGTGACCGGGCTGCAATCCGACAGCGGCGACGTGCATATCGCACTGTACGACACGGCGGATGCTTTCCCGAAAAGCGACGGCATGCTGTCCGAGGCCCAGGCCAAGCCGGCGGACCGACAGGCGACCTGGGTGTTCAAGGACCTGAAACCGGGCACCTACGCCATCGCCGCCTATCACGACGCCAACGGCAACCATTCGTTCGATCAGGGATTGTTCGGCGTGCCGCTGGAAGACTATGGGTTTTCCATGGGTGCGCGCGCGTTTCTCAGCGCGCCGTCCTTCACGGACGCGGCCTTCCCTGTCCCCGAGGAAGGCCGCACCGTTAAGATCGATTTCGGCAATTAACGGGCCGAAAACGCGTCAGCGTCCTTAGCGCCGCTCGCTTCAAGGACGGCCGTCGGCGCCGCCCAGATGATCGGAGTAGATCCGAACCAGATACAGCGGGAAGGCTTCGATGCCCGTCTGCCCGGCAGGATCGCCGCGCTTGACCGCCATCTTCAGGGCCTCGTCGTTTTTCAGCTGCTGGAACGTCCGCTCCATCAACGCGGCCGGCGCCCGTTTGGTCAGGCCCGCGATATCAAGCCCGTCCACGGTCGTCCCCATTTCGTCCTTGGTCAGGCTCTTGCCTTTCGGCGCGCAGTAATAGCCGAACAGGTGATTGTCATAGCCGTTCTGCGGATCGTGGGCATCCCGGTTGAACTCGGAATGGAAGCCGAAGCAGCTCTGCCCGGTGTCCGTGCGTTGGAACGGCTGGATGTAATAGGGCAACTTGCCTTTGTAGGCGAAGCTGTCGCCGCTGTAGGTCACGCCGCCGGTCTTGGCCATGTTCCACATGCCGACCGTACCCTTGGCGGTCTTGGCGAAATCCAGGGCGTGTTTGTCGCCGCCGGCGGCACCCGCGCCGTAGAACGACGCCACGACGGAGATCGCCTCGGCCTGGGCACCATTGTCACCCCGGTACAGGACGTATTCTTCTTCTTGATCGTTGTCTTTGTATTCCGCCCGCATGCTGCTCTGCGCCGGCAAGCCGGGAGCGGCGAAAGACAAGGATTCCAACCCCGGTGGGACAGGCGCCACAGCGGGGGACACATTCAAAGCGCCAGCACCGGCGCACCCGGAAATCGCCAGTGCGGCGACCAGAGCAGCCGTTTTGTAAAGCGCGGCTTTTGAAACGAGAGACGGTTTAAAATTCATGGGTGTTCTCCAATGAACGATACTCCCCCGGAAACCGCCCCTTCCCCGGAACCAGCCTTAATTTTACATATATAATTTGGATTATTCATTTGGGCCATGTCAAAGACAAAGTCAACTGTCCCGGCTGTGAAATTCAGATTACGGAAAATTGGGCGGGCTAAGTTAGAACCCCCGCCCGTGTTCTTTCAGGAATTCCAGTTCGGCATCCGTCGATGGGCGGCCCAGGGCATCATTGCGATGGGGGAACCGACCGTAATCCCGGATGATTGCGTGATGGGCCAAGGCCGCCTTGGCGCAGGCCTCGACTGGGATCGTCGCGAACAGCAAGACCGAGCGTTCCTGCAGGTCCAGGTTTTCGGCATGCATGAAGGGCATGTACAGGAACATCCGCTTGGCCCAGTCGAGATCGCGATCATGACGCGCCAATAAGGCCTTTCGGCTGAAGGCAAGGGCCTGGCTGTCAGTGCCATAAGCTTCCGGCAGGTCGCGGAACAGATTGCGCGGCACCTGATCCAACAGAATGATCAAGGCGACACAACCCAGGGGCTTTCGGGCCAGGCTGTCGTAGTGACCGCGCTGCGCCCAATAGTAATGATCCTCGAAGCGGAGGCGGATTTCGTTGTCGAATTCCGGCGACGGGTTGAACCAGACGTCGCGAAACACAGGCTCGCCGGCGTCGTCGTATTCGAACCAGAAGTCCAGAACCTCTTCGGTAACCGCCGCGCGGGACATTCCGTCTCCTTCCCCCATATTTCGTCACGGTCCGGGTTTCCCCCATAACAGGCCCGGTGGCTCTTGTTATGTCAACCTCGGCGCGATAGCGTAGTCCCGCGCCGGAGCCAACACGGTTTCGCGCCGATGCGGTCTTTGAAGAAAAGGTCCCCCACCATGACCGACCGGGAAACCCACATTCTGCCCAGACTTTCGTTGCCCGCGGCGGCGATGTCGGGCTTGGCATTGGCGCTGTTGGCCGCTTGCTCGCCCACGGTGCAGGTCGCGGCCCCGGAAAAGCCCATTGTCATCAACCTGAACGTAAAGATCGAACACGAGGTCCGGGTCAAACTGGAAAAGGATGTGGACGATCTTTTGAAGAAAAACGGCGATTTGTTCTGATGAAACGGATGATGAAATCCATCGCCCTATCGGCGGTGTTGGTTCTGGGTCTCGTCGGCGGGGCCTTTGCCATGGATCTGGATGCGGCCAAAAGCCAAGGACTGGTCGGCGAGCGACCGGACGGCTACCTGGGCGCTGTCGCCGGCGGCCGTTCCGACGTGCAGGCCCTGATACAGGACATCAATTCAAAACGCCGCACCAAGTATCAGGCGATCGCAGAAAAGCGCGGAACCTCCCTGGCTGCGGTCGAACAATTCGTCGGCCAGAAGCTGATTTCCCGCGCCGGGCCCGGCGAATACGTCATGACCCCCGGCGGCCAATGGGTCCGCAAGTAACCTGACCACATAAAAGCAGCACACCAACATGAACACCCCCGACAAAGACGAGCTGAACGCCGTCCTGGTTTGGCTCGACCAATTCCAGGGCCTGCATCCCAAAGGCGTCGATTTCGCCGACCCCATGGCGGCCAGCAAGGCCGCGACCGCCCAGGCCCGCAGCGCGGCGCAGGGCCTGCCGTTCGACAGCGAACCCACGGGCTTCACCAAATTACTGGAATCCCTGGCCCGAACGGACGACGCCTGATGACCGCCACCGACCCCATCCATATGACCCTGAGCGAAGCCGCCGCCGCCATCCGCGACGGCGCGGTCTCGTCGCGCGAACTGACCCAGGCCTGCCTGGAGCGGACGCGAAAGGTAAACCCCAAAGTCAACGCCATTGCCGGGATCGACGAACGCGCCGCCCTGGCCCAGGCCGATGCCGCCGACAAGCAACGCGCCGCGGCCGCCCGCGCGGGCGACGCCCTCGGCTCGATGCACGGCGTTCCGCTGATGCATAAGGATATGTATTACCGGGCTGGCCGCGTCAGCGCCTGCGGCTCGGCGATCCGCAAGGATTTCGTGCCGGACTACACATCGACCGCCCTGAAGGCATTGGATACGGAGGGCGCGCTGGACATCGCGCGCCTGCATATGTCCGAATTCGCGTTCGGCGTGACCGGTCATAACGACGTTACCGGCACCGCCCGCAATCCCTGGAACACCGACCATATGACCGGCGGGTCTTCCGCCGGGTCCGGCGCCGCCGTCGGCGCGCGGATGTGCTATGGCGCGTTGGGCTCGGACACCGGCGGCTCAATCCGCCTGCCCGCTGCCTGCTGCGGCCTGGTCGGAATGAAGCCGACCTATGGCCGGGTCAGCCGCCATGGCGCCATGCCCCTGGCCTATTCCCTGGACACGGTCGGGCCCCTGACCCGGACCGTTCGCGACAACGCCCTGATGATGCGATCCATGGTCGGCCACGACCCGATGGACCCGGTGACGGCCAACCATGTGCCCGACGATTATCTGGACGAGTTGGACAAGGACGTGCGCGGCCTGAAGATCGGCGTCCCGGAGAATTATTTTTACGACGGCATCGCGCCCGAGGTCCGCGCCCTGGTCGAAGCCAGCATCAAGCAATACGAAGACCTGGGCTGCGAGATCGTACTGCTCAAGGTGCCCGACAGCATCTCAATGCTCAACCGCCTGACCAATCTGGTTACGGCGACGGAAGGGGCCTCGGTCCATGCCGGATGGTTGGCCGAAAAGGCCATGGTTTACGGCGACCAGACCCGGGCCCGATTGACCATCGGCCTGTTCACCCCGGCCAGCCTGTACCTGCGGGTGCTGACCGTGCGCAAGCAGTTGGTCCGTGAATTCTGCGAGGCCGTGTTCAGCCAGGTCGATGCCCTGCACACGCCGTTGATGATCATGCCGGTGCCGACCCTGGCGGACAGCAACATGGCCGCCAATCCGGGGTTCGCCGACTACCTGTTGAAGATCGGCCAGAACACCCGGCCCGGCAACTTCCTGGGCCTGCCCGGGTTGAACGTGCCCTGCGGCTTCACGCCGGACGGCCTGCCGTGCTCGTTCCAATTGATGGGACGACCTTACGACGAAGGCCTTCTTTATCGTCTCGGGCATGCCTATCAGCAGGCCACCGACTGGCACGAGAAAACGCCCGACTTAGACTAAGAGACTGGGATTGCGCGACTGGGATTAACCCAGCAGGTCGAGCAGCGGCTCGATGGTGCGGCTTTCCCGGACCACCGGCGCGCCGCCGTCTCCGGGGACCATGCCGGCCTGGTTGTGCCAGAACACGTCCATGCCGGCGCGATGCGCCCCGGCGATATCGAACGGCGACCCGGCGACGTACAGCGTCCGCTCCGGCGTCGTGCCCAAAGCCGCCAGCCCGGCGGCATAAGCGTTCGGATGCGGTTTGTACCAGCCCGAGATTTCCGCGATGGTCACGGCGTCAAACTCCACGCCGACAGCGGCGGCGGCTTTTTCACCCAAGGCGATCGAACAGTTGGTGACGACCCCGACCGGCAGGCCCCGCGCCTGCGCGGCGCGCAGGGTTTCCACCACGCCGGACCAAGGCTTCAGCGTGCCATAACCGTCGAACAAGGCCTGCACCGACGTGGGCGGGATATTTTCCAGGCGCGCCGCCTCGGCGACCAAGTCTTCATAGGATACATAAGGCCCCGGCTGGGCGAAGGTGACCTGCAGGTAGGCCATGCGCCACCGGCGGCCCGGCTCTTCGCCGCCCGCCGCCGCATCCCACAACGTCCAGGAATCCAAAAGGCCGGTCAGCAGGTCGCACAGGACCGCGTCGTACCGGCCCGCCGCCATCAGTCGGCCAGCCCCATCAACGAGCGGGCGAAAGCCCGGGCCTCGAATGGACGCAGATCGTCCATCCCTTCGCCGACGCCGACGGCATGAACCGGCAAGGAGAACTTCTCGGCCAGCGAAACCACCACACCGCCCTTGGCCGTACCGTCCAGCTTGGTCATCACCAAACCGGTCACGTCGACCATGGCCTTGAAGGCCTCGACCTGGGCATGGGCGTTCTGGCCGATGGTTGAATCCATCACCAGTAGGCAGGCATGGGGGGCCGTTTCATCCTGTTTCTTGATGACGCGGACGACCTTTTCCAATTCGGCCATCAGGTCCTTTTTGTTCTGCAACCGCCCGGCGGTGTCGATCAGGACCACGTCGTGCCCGCCCTCGCGCGCTTCCTTGACCGCGTCGAAAGCCAGTCCCGCCGGGTCGGCCCCTTGGGCGCGGGCCAGCACCGGACATCCCGTGCGCTCGCCCCAGACCTGCAACTGTTCGATCGCGGCGGCGCGGAAGGTATCGCCCGCGGCCAACAAGACCGATTTGCCTTGGGCCTTGAACTGCCCGGCCAGCTTGCCGATGGTCGTCGTCTTGCCCGATCCGTTGACGCCGCAGACCAGGATCACGAACGGCTTCGGCCCGGCGTCGACGTTCAGCACCTGCGCCGCCGGTTCCAGCAGCTTGGCGATCTCGTCGGCCAGGGCTTCGCGGACTTCTTGATCGGAGACTTCCTTGTCGAACCGCTCCCGGGCGATGGCCGTCGTGAGCTTGGCCGCCGTGGTCACGCCCAGGTCGCCCCGGATGAGGATTTCCTCGAGCTCGTCCAGCGCCGCCTGGTCCAGCTTGCGCTTGGTGAACACGCCGCTGATGGCGCCTCCCACCCGGTCGGCCGATTTCGAAAGGCCCGACCGCAAACGGCCGAGCCAGCCCTTGTTCTGTTCGCTCATCAGGCTGCTGTTCCCGTCAAGGTTCCGTCGGCCGCGCCGGTGATTCGCGCGGCGATGATCGTGCCCTCTTCGGCGGGCGCGCTTAAGCGCACCGGGGCGTATTGCGGGCTGTAGCCCATGGTTTCGCGCTCGACCAGCACCGGCACCGTCGCGCCGATACAGGTTTCCAGGAAGCGCCGCAGATTGGCGTCGCCCTGATTGCGCAGCTCCGCCGCGCGGGCCTTGCGCTCGGTCACGTCGATGGCCGGCATCTTGGCGGCGGGCGTGCCGTCCCGTTCCGAATAGGGGAAGACATGCAGATGAACCAGGTCCAGGTCACGAACGGCGGCCAGGGTGTTGTCATGCATGGCCTGGGTCTCGGTCGGGAACCCGGCGATCAGGTCCGCCCCCAGCACCAAGTCCGCGCGGGCGGCACGGGCGCGCTCGGCCACGCGAAAAGCGTCGTCACGGCTGTGCCGCCGCTTCATCCGCTTCAGCACCATGTCGTCCATGGCCTGAAGCGACAAATGCAGATGCGGCATCAGGCGTTCTTCCTCGGCCAGGGCCCGGAACAGATCGTCGTCCATGGCCGCCGGGTCGAGCGACGACAGCCGCAGGCGGTCCAGCTCCGGCACGGCCTTGAGCAGGCGGCGCACCAATTGGCCCAGGGTCGGCTGCCCCGGCAGGTCGGTGCCGTAGGAACAGATATCGACACCGGTCAAAACGACCTCGCGGTAACCGCGGGCGACCAGGGCGCGCACCTGATCGGCGATCGCCCCCATGGCGAGCGAGCGGTTGTTGCCCCGCGCGAAAGGAATGATGCAGAACGTGCAGCGATGATCGCAGCCTTGTTGAACCTGGACGAAGGCGCGGGCCCGCCCGTCGAACCCGTCAATCAGATGGGCCGCCGTTTCCTTGATCGTCATGATGTCGGCGACCTGGATTTGCGGGCCGTCGGCGCGGTTGAGGGCAAGATAGGCCTCGGGGTCGAGCTTTTCCTCGTTGCCGAGCACGCGGTCGACCTCGGGCATGGCCGCGAACTTGGCCGGATCCAACTGCGCCGCGCAGCCGGTCACGATGACCTGGGCGTTCGGGCGGTCGCGCCGGGCGCGGCGGATCGCCTGGCGGGCCTGACGTTCGGCTTCCTTGGTGACGGCGCAGGTGTTGACGATGATCGCGTCGGAAAGCCCAGCCCGGGCCGCGTTGGCGCGCATGACCTCGGACTCGAAGGCGTTCAGGCGGCAGCCCAGGGTGATGACTTCCGAGCCGGACATGGGCTCACCCCCGACCGCCGTTGAGCAGGCGCGGATCCAAGGTGCCGGTGAAGCTGGTCGCCACCGGGCCGGTCATCAGAACATGGTCGTCGGGCAGCCATTCGATGGTCAGGGTCCCGCCGTCCAGCACGACATCGGCCTTGCGCCCCGGAATGATCCCGCGCCGCACGGCGGCGACCAGGGTCGCACAGGCGCCGGTGCCGCAAGCCTGGGTCACGCCAGCGCCCCGTTCCCAAACCCGCATGCGCAGCGCGCCGTCGGGCCGCAGGCTGACCGCCTCGACGTTGGTGAACTGGGGAAACATCTTGTCCTTCTCCAGGACCGGTCCGAAGACTTCCATTTGAACGGCTTCGGCGTCGTCGACGAAGAAGACCGCATGGGGATTGCCCATCGAGACGCAGACCGCGTCCAGCAGCGGGCCCGCGCCGACATTGACATGCAGGGTGTCGCAGGCTTCGGACAGGGGGATTTCCCGCCAATCCAGCCGCGCCGGTCCCATATCGACGGTGATCAGGCCACCCTCGGCCTTTTCCGCGTCGAGCAGTCCCGCGCCCGTTTCGATAATCAACTGATCGGCCGTGGTTTCCCCCATCAGCAACGACGCGACGCAGCGCGTACCATTGCCGCAGGCCAGGGATTCACCGCCGTCGGAATTGAGGAAGCGCACAAACACGTCCGCCATGTCGGAACGGGCCTGCTCCAACACGATCACTTGGTCGCAACCGACCCCGCGCCGACGGTCGGCGATGGCCGCGGCCTGATCGGCGGACAGGGAAATCGGCGTTTCGCGGGCGTCCAGCACCACGAAGTCGTTCCCCAGGCCGTGCATCTTTATAAAGGGCACCTGTTCCATAGGGGGCTACATAGGCCCGACGGCCCCAGAAGTCCATGGGATTTGCCGCTTGAGGGGCCTCAGTCCCCGAACGACGCGACGAAGCCCCGCGCCAGGAAAGCCTGATGATCGGGGGCATAGGCGCGGGACTGGCCGACCGGACAGACATTGCGGGCCCGGCAGCCTTGCGCCATGCAGGGCTTTCCCGCATCGGATTTCAGATGACCCAGGCAAGCCCCCAGATCGAAGCCGCCCCCGGCGAACGCCCCGACCGGGCAAGCCGACAGGCAAGGCCGCGCCCGGCAGGTATCGCAAGGATGCGCCGTTTGCGGCGCAGTCGGCAGCCCCGCAACCGCATCGTCGAACAACAAAGCCCCACGATAGCTATGCCAGGGGCCGTATTCGGGATGTATCAGGGGGCCGATCGGCGATTGGCGCAGGCCCTCGGCCCGCATCGCCCACTGCTGAAACGGATGATAGGGTGGCCCGTCAAAGGGATAGATCGCCCGGGCGCCCAACTCCCGCGCGGCGGCGGACAGGACCCGCCGCGTCCAGGCATCCAGGGGATCGACCTCGTCCCGCTGCTCGGCCCGAAAGCGCGGCCAGAAGGCCCCGCCCAGATCGCCGACCAGGACAATCGTTCGCGCGCCGATGGGCAAGGCCTCGTCCGCGCCGGCGATAAACCCGCCGCGCGCGACCAACCCGGTCACGGCCAAACGTCGCTGAATCCCTGCATAATCCATAAGGCGTTGTCG
>CAXGUG010000098.1:0-14015 GCA_964012715.1 uncultured Rhodospirillaceae bacterium
CGCTCAGCGACGAGCCTCTGCCCTGGCGAGAGGCCCTTTCTTCGCATCTGCAAAAAGCATTGTTTTCCGAAGGGCTTAGACTTGACGGCGTGTTCTCCCTTTGGCACCCTTCAATGCAGTAAGTCACCTGTCAGGGAAAGGTCCCCGGCCGGCCGCGCCGACGCGGTGCCGCCTGGGATGGGAAGCATGACCAAATCCGAACTCATCGCTCGTCTGGCGGCGGACAATCCGCACCTATATCAGCGCGACGTGGAACGTATCGTCTCCACGATCTTTGACGAGATCACCACGGCCCTGGCTCAGGGCGACCGGGTCGAACTTCGCGGCTTCGGCGCATTCTCCGTCAAGCAGCGGGGGGCCCGCACCGGCCGCAACCCGCGCACGGGGGCGACGGTCGATGTCTCGTCCAAGCACATTCCCTATTTCAAGACGGGCAAGCAGCTGCGTGAAAAGCTGAACGGCGAATAATCGCCGGTCCGCGCCGCCGTTGGCGGCGACCCTTTGAATTCAAACAGGTGCGCGCGTGGGTAGACTGTTCTCCTGGATCGTTCTGACGCCCCTTGTTCTGGCGTTGATTTGGTTCGCGGCCTCCAACCGCGACGATGTGGTCCTGCGCCTTTGGCTTGTCGATTACGAACTGACGACGCCGGTCGCCCTGGTCGGGGTCGGGGGGTTGTTCCTCGGCTTCCTGTGGGGCGCTGTGATGGTCTGGGTTTCCGGCGGGGCGGCGCGTGGCCGGGCCCGGCGCGAAGCCCATCGCGCCGATCTGGCCGAGCGGGAAAATCAGCGCCTCGCCACCGACGTCGAAATGCTCGAAGAAAAACTGCGCCTGGCTGAAAACAAGGCCAAGGCGGCCTCGGGCGCGGCCTTGCCTGTTCCGGCGGAAAGCCAGGCTGGCGGCGTGCCCCGCATCATCTAGGGCCGTTCCGGCGTCGGGTGCATGCCGGTTGCCGGATTTAAGGGTGACGGCGCGGCGCGGGCGGTTTTATAAATGGCCTGCTGATTGAATTTCCGCCTGACCACCACCGACCGGGCCTTGGATGGCCTGATGACTGGGACCGCTTGAGATGACGCCTTCAACCACCCCGACGGGCGACCTGCGCCCCGCCGACCGTATCCTGGTCGCGCTCGACACCACGGACGCGGGCAAGGCGCTCGCCCTGGCCGAAGGGGTCAAGGGGGCCGTCGGCGGCGTCAAACTGGGCAAGGAATTCTTCACCGCCCAGGGGCCCGAGGGTGTGCGCAAGGTCTCGGCGGCGGGCCTGCCGGTGTTCCTCGATCTGAAATTCCACGACATTCCGAATACCGTCGCCGGCGCGGTGCGCGCCGCCGTGCCGCTGCGCCCGTTCATGTTGAACGTCCATGCCTCGGGCGGGCGGGCAATGATGGAAGCGGCAGTCAAGGCCGCCGACGAAGCCGCCGCCGGTGGCCCGCGCCCGATGATGCTGGCCGTGACCGTGCTGACCAGCCTGTCCGACGAGGATTTGGTCGAGGTCGGCATCAACAACGAAACCAAGGCCCAGGTCGCCAAGCTGGCGAAGCTGGCCCAGGATTCCGGCATGGACGGGGTGGTCTGCTCGGCCCATGAGATCAAGGTCATCCGCTCGGTCTGCGGGCCCGATTTCAAATTGGTCGTGCCCGGCATCCGCCCCGAATGGTCGGTCAAGGGCGACCAGAAGCGCGTGGTCACCCCGCGCGACGCGGTCTCCCTCGGCGCCGACTACCTGGTGATCGGCCGCCCGATCACCCAATCCGACGACCCCATCGCCGCCGCCGGCCGGATCGCGGGCGAACTGAGCGCCTGAAATGACTGTCGTTAAAATCTGCGGACTGAAAACGGCGGAGGCCGTGGCGGCTGCCGTGTCTCATGGCGCGGATATGGTCGGCTTCGTGTTCTTTCCGAAATCGCCGCGCCATATCGACCCCGCCGATGCGGCGGCGCTGGCGGCGTCGGTTCCGGCGGGCGTGGTCAAGGTCGGCCTGACGGTCGATATGGACGATGCCGGGCTGGCGGCGGTCGTTGCCTCGGGCGCCATCGATATGTTGCAGCTTCATGGCCACGAGACGCCCGCGCGGGCGGCCGAGGTCCGCTCCCAATTCGGTCTGCCGGTGATGAAGGCCCTGCCCATCGCCGGGCCTGACGACGTGGCGGCGGCCCGGGCCTATGAGGCGGTCGCGGATCGTTTGTTGTTCGACGCCAAGCCGCCCAAGAACGCCGACCGTCCCGGCGGCAATGCCGTGGCCTTCGACTGGGGGCTGCTGGCGGGGACCGAATGGGCCGTGCCCTGGCTGCTGGCCGGGGGGCTGACGCCCGACAACGTGGCCGAGGCGATCCGCATCGCGGGCGCGCCCGGCGTCGATGTGTCGTCGGGGGTGGAAGCCGCACCCGGCGTCAAGGATACGGCCTTGATCCGTGCGTTTCTGGACGCCGCCCACGGGGCCTGACCAAAAACGCTGAAAACCCGCGATTTCCTGCCTTTAGTCCTTGGGTTCCGGGGGGGCTTGTGCTTTATTTGCGCCGCCCTGCTGGGTCCGTGGCGTTAACCACAAAACGGCGTTATCCCAGGGGAATAAGAGGAATGGTTCATGTCTAAGCTCAACACCTACCGCGAAGGTCCGGACGAACAGGGACATTTCGGAATCTATGGCGGACGCTATGTCGCCGAAACCCTGATGCCCCTTATTCTCGAGGTCGAAAAGGCCTGGGAAACGGCAAAGAACGACGCGGCTTATTGGGATGAGTTCAACCGTTACATGAAGCATTACGTGGGCCGTCCCAGCCCGCTGTACCTGGCCGAGCGCCTGACCGAAGAGTTCGGCGGGGCCAAGGTCTACTTCAAGCGGGACGAGCTGAACCACACGGGTGCGCATAAGATCAACAACACCATCGGCCAGATCCTGTTGGCGCGGCGCATGGGCAAGGGGCGGATCATCGCCGAAACCGGCGCGGGCCAGCACGGCGTGGCCACGGCCACGGTCTGCGCCCTGTTCGGGCTGCCCTGCGTGGTCTACATGGGCGCCACCGACGTGCAGCGTCAGCGCCCCAACGTGGTCCGCATGAAAATGCTGGGCGCCGAGATCGTGCCCGTGACCGCTGGGACCGGCACCCTGAAGGACGCCATGAACGAAGCGCTCCGCGATTGGGTCTCCAACGTGGACGATACGTTCTACATCATCGGCACCGCCGCCGGGCCGCATCCCTATCCGGCCATGGTGCGTGATTTCCAATGCGTCATCGGTAACGAAGCCAAGGAACAGATGATGGAGATGGAGGGCCGCCTGCCCGATACCTGCATCGCGGCGATCGGCGGCGGGTCCAACGCCATCGGCCTGTTCCATCCGTTCCTGGACGACGAAAGCGTCAACCTGATCGGGGTCGAGGCCGCGGGCCACGGCCTGGACACGGGCGAGCATTGCGCGTCCCTGACCGGCGGCCGCCCTGGCGTGCTGCACGGCAATCGCACCTATCTGCTACAGACCGAGGACGGCCAGATCATCGACGGCCACTCCATTTCGGCGGGCCTGGATTATCCTGGCATCGGGCCGGAGCATTCGTGGCTGCGCGACAGCGGGCGGGTCGACTACGTGTCGATCACCGATAAGGAAGCCCTGGCGGCGTTCCAGCTTTGCACCCGCAAAGAAGGGATCATCCCGGCGCTGGAGCCGAGCCATGCCCTGGCCCATGTCGCGAAGATCGCGCCGAAGCTGCCGAAGGATCATTTGATCGTCATGAATTTGTGCGGTCGCGGCGACAAGGATGTCGAAGCCGTCGCCGGTTATCTGGGGATGGAGTAACCCGTGAGCACGCAGAACAACGGGCCCGAAACCCGCATCACCCGTAAATTCGCCGCCCTCAAGGCCGAAGGTCGCGCCGGGCTGGTCACCTTTCTGACCGCCGGCGACCCCACGCCCGAGCTGTCCCAGGACATCATCCTGGACATCGCCGAAGCCGGGGCGGACCTGATCGAAATCGGCATGCCGTTTTCCGACCCCATGGCCGACGGCCCGGCGATTCAGGCCAGCTCGCAACGCGCGCTGAAGGCCGGGATGACCCTGCCCAAGACGTTGGATATGATCCGCGCCTTCCGCAAAAAGGACGACGAAACGCCGATCGTCCTGATGGGCTATTACAACCCGATCTATATCTACGGGGTCGATCGGTTCCTGGCCGATGCCAAGGAAGCGGGCGTCGACGGCCTGATCGTCGTCGACCTGCCGCCCGAGGAAGAGGGCGAGCTTTGCCTGCCCGCGATCGAGGCCGGGATCAACTTCATCTATCTGACCGCGCCGACGACCGACGACAATCGCCTGCCCAAGGTGGTGCGTCATGCCTCGGGCTTCGTCTACTACGTTTCGATCACCGGCATCACCGGGACCAAGTCCGCCGATGCGGCCGAAGTCGCGAAAAGCGTCGAACGCATCAAGCGCCATACGGACCTGCCGGTCGGCGTCGGATTCGGCATTAAAACACCGGATCAGGCCGCGGCCATCGCGCGGGTCGCCGATGCGGCGGTCGTGGGATCGGCGCTGGTCGGGATTATCGCGGACAACCGCGATGAAAATGGCGTGCCTCTACCCGGTACCAAGGACAAGGTGCTAGAATTGGTCGGTGCGCTGGCGGGCGGTGTCCGCGCCGCGCGCGGCTGAGCTTCTTCGCCGCAATCCGTCTTTATCCATCTCCTCGGGGGGAAATGATCATATGAACTGGCTTCGCGATTTCGTCCGTCCCAAGCTCAAGCGTCTGGTCGGTGCGGGCAAGGAAATGCCGGACAACCTGTGGCACAAATGCCCCGGTTGCAGCCAAATGATCTTTCACCGCGATCTGGAAAAGAACCTGCACGTTTGTCAGCATTGCGGCCATCACCTGCGGATCGGCGCGCATCAGCGCCTGGAAATGCTGTTCGACGGCGGGGCTTACGAAAAAATCACCTGGAAGGCGCCGGTTCAGGATCCCCTGAAATTCCGCGATACCGACACCTATGCGTCGCGGCTCAAGGCTGCGCGCTCCAAGACCGGGGATCAGGATGCGCTGATCGCCGGGGTCGGGCGGATCAACGGCCTGCCGGTGGTCGTCGCGGCGCTGAATTTCGCTTTCATGGGCGGCTCGATGGGTCAGGCCATGGGTGCCGGCCTTCTGGCCGCCGCGCGCAAGGCCGTGGACGAACGCGCCGCCTTCGTCGTCGTTCCGTCTTCGGGCGGGGCGCGCATGCAGGAAGGGATTTTGTCCCTGATGCAGATGGCGCGTACGACCATCGCGGTCGAAGAGGTCAAGGAAGCGGGCCTGCCCTATATCGTCGTCCTGACCGATCCGACCACGGGCGGTGTTTCGGCGTCCTACGCCATGCTGGGCGATATCCACATTGCCGAGCCCGGCTCGGTCATCGGATTTGCCGGGGCGCGGGTGATCGAACAGACCATCCGCGAAACCTTGCCCGATGGTTTCCAACGCGCCGAATACCTGTTGGAACATGGCATGGTCGACATGGTCGTGCCGCGCGGCGAGTTGCGCGATACCCTGGCCCGCGTGGTCGACATGCTGCTCAACCCGGAGCCGGGTCGTCAGGTCGAGGGCTCCGATCAAGCGCTGGAACTGTTGGAAGGCGAAATCCTGCCGCCCGCCCGCAGCCATCGCGCCGGTGCGGCGGTCCCCGACGACGCCTGATCCTTCCCCCTTTCATCCCGATCACAACGGACGACGCCGTCCATGGCCGATCAGTTTTCCGGGGCGACACCCGCGCCCGACAGCAAGCCCGAGCCCCATCCCTGCGATGCGATCCTCGAACGTCTGCTGACCCTGCACCCCAAAGTCATCGACTTGTCGCTCGACCGGGTCCATCGCCTGTTGGCGCTTCTGGATCATCCCGAGCGAAGCCTGCCGCCGGTGGTTCATGTCGCCGGAACCAACGCCAAGGGTTCGGTCATCGCGATTTTGCGGGCGATGCTGGAAGCCATAGGCAAGCGGGTGCATGTCCATATCTCTCCCCATCTGGTGCATTTCAACGAACGCATCCGCTTGGCCGGGCAGTTGATTTCCGACACCGACCTGCAGGCCCTGTTGGAAGAATGCGAAACCGCCAACGGGGGCGAGCCGATCACCTTTTTCGAAATCACCACGGGCGCGGCATTGCTGGCCTTCGCCCGCGATCCGGCGGATGCGCTGATTTTGGAAACGGGCCTGGGCGGGCGGCTCGACGCGACCAACGTGATCGACAAGCCGCTGGTCACGGCGATCACGCCGATCTCGCTCGACCATCAACAGTTCCTGGGCGATACCATCGAACAGATCGCCGCCGAGAAGGCAGGGATCATCAAGCCGGGCGTTCCCTGCGTGATCGGCCCGCAGGAGGCTTCGGTCCTGGCAGTGCTGGATGACCGTACCCGCGCCCTGGGTGCGCCCGTCCTGGCCCATGGCCGGGAATGGACGGTTGAGGAAGCCGCCGACGGCAAAAGCTTCCGCCTGACCCTGAATGGCGAAACGCATGATTATCCCGCCCCGGCCCTGGCCGGGCGGCATCAGCTGTTGAATGCGGCCCAGGCGATCGTCTGCTTGCGGGCCATGGCTGGGTTCAGCGCCACCGAGGATGATATCCGGCGCGGCCTGGCGACGGCGTCCTGGCCCGCGCGCCTACAACGGCTGAGCAAGGGGCCGCTGGTCCGCCATTTGTCGCCGGGATGCTCCCTGTGGCTGGACGGCGGGCATAACGCCGCCGCCGGGGCCGCGATCGCCGCCCATGCGCGGGAAGCCTGGGATGAAAAGCCCCTGCACCTGATTTGCGGGATGATCAATTCCAAGGAACCGGCGACGTTCCTGGCCCCCTTGGGCGAGGTTGCCGCGTCCTTGACCGGCGTCGCCATTCCGGGCGAGCCGAATACCCTATCCGCCGAGGATATCGTCCGCGCGGGCGAGGCCGCGGGCCTGCCGTCGCGCACGGCATCGTCGGTGCAGTCGGCCTTGTGGAGCTTGCTGGAACGGGAACGCGGCCCGCTCCGCATCCTGATCTGCGGCTCCCTTTACCTAGCCGGAACGGTGCTTCGGGAAAACACTTGAACACCTGAACAGCTGTTCATATGTTTGTGGGATGAAACAAACCCATGAACACGCCCCCGTGCCCGGAATGCCGGACGGCCTGGAAAACGGCCTGGACCGCGACCGGGCCGAGGAAATCTCATCGATCTTCCATTTGCTGGGCGAGCCGAACCGCCTGTCGATCCTGGCCGCCTGCATGACCGGGCCGCGCTCGGTCAACGACCTGGCCGCGCTGACCGGGATGTCGCCGTCATTGACCAGCCACCATTTGCGCCTGATGCGGGCGGCGCGCCTGTTGCGCGCCCGGCGTCAGGGCAAATTCGTCCATTATTCCGTGCACGATCATCACATCACCTCGGTCCTGTTGGACATGATCGAGCACGTCAGCGAACCCCACCACGGCGCGGAAGAAGAGGAGGCCTGAAATGTCCGCCTTCTGTCACGACCACTGTCACGACGACCACGGGAATGGAGGCCACGGGGCCTTTCACGATGGCGAAACCTCGCGCGCCTACCGCCGCGTCTTGTGGTTCGCGTTGATCGTCAACGCCGCGATGTTCGCTGCCGAAATGGTCGGTGCCATGATGTCTAGATCCGTGGCTCTTCAGGCCGATGCCCTGGATTTCCTGGGTGATGCCGCGAACTACGGGATTTCCCTGGCCGTGGTCGGGATGCACCTGCGCTGGCGGGCGCGGGCCGCGATGGTCAAGGGCCTGTCCATGGGGCTGTTCGGCATCTGGGTCATCGGCACCACCGGCTGGCGTATCTTCGAGGGCGGGGTGCCCCATGCGCAGACGATCTCCGCCGTCGGCACCTTGGCCTTGGTGGCCAACGTCGCGGTGGCTGTCGCGCTTTATAAGTTTCGCGAAGGTGACGCCAACATGCGCTCTGTCTGGCTGTGTTCGCGTAACGACGCCATCGCCAATATCGCCGTCATCGCGGCGGGCGGCGGGGTCTGGCTGTCGGGAACGTTCTGGCCCGACGTCTTGGTCGGCGGGATCATCGCATCGCTGGCGTTGTTCGCCTCGGTCGACGTGCTGCGCCGCGCGACCGGCGAACTGCGGCAGGTGCGCGAGGATAAAGCGGCAGAGGGAATGCCCGCGGCTGCGGACTGATGCCCTGCTGAATTCTTAGAAATTATCCTTGAGACGCCGGGTTTCGGCGAAGACTGAGACGTAATCGCCCCCGGTCAGGCCAATCGTTTGCTGCAGGGCCGGAGAATCGGCGCGCAGGAAGGGATTGGTCTTCAATTCGATGCCGATGGTCGAGGGCACGGTCGGCACATTGCGCGCCCGCGCCGCGTCCACATCGGCCATGCGCTGGACCAGGTCGGCGTTGTCAGGTTCGACCGACAGCGCGAAGCGCCCGTTCGACTGCGTATATTCATGGGCGCAGAACACACGGGTTTCCGGCGGCAGCTTTTTAAATTTGTCGAGTGACACCACCATCTGGGCGGGCGTGCCCTCGAACAGGCGGCCGCAGCCCAAGGCGAACAAGGTATCGCCGCTGAACAAGGCGTCCGAGCCTTCGAACCAATAGGCGATATGGCCGCGGGTATGGCCCGGCACGTCGAACACCACGGCCTCGGCATTGCCCAGCATGTAGGTGTCGCCGTCACCAACCTCGACATCGATGCCGGGAATTCGCGCCGCGTCGGCGCGGGGGCCGACGATGGTGCAGCCGGTCGCGTCCTTGATCTCAAGGTTGCCGCCGGTGTGGTCGCCGTGGTGGTGGGTGTTCAGGATATGGGTGATCGTCCAGCCCTTGGCCTTGGCAGCGTCCATGGCCGGTCCGGCCACGGCGGGATCGACCACGCCGGTCGCGCCCGTTTCCGGGCAATGGGCCAGATAGACGTAATTGTCGTTGAGGACCGGGATCTGGTGGATTTCCAGCCGGCTCATGGCAATCTCCCCACGTTCGCTTGGAACGAAAAAGGGGGCGCCCTTTGGAAGACGCCCCCGAAAACCGCGATGGCTTAGATGTTCTGCTCCAGCCACTCCTGCAGCTTGCTTTTCGGCAGGGCGCCGATCTTGGTCGCCGCGACTTCGCCGTTCTTGAACAGCATCAGCGTCGGGATGCCGCGCACGCCGTATTTGCCGGGCGTGGAGGGGTTGTCGTCGATGTTCAGTTTGGCGACGGTCACTTTGTCGCCCAGTTCGGCGGCCAGTTCTTCCAGCGCCGGGGCGATCTGCTTGCAGGGGCCGCACCATTCGGCCCAAAAATCGACCAGGACGGGCTGGCTCGAACTGAGCACGTCGTTTTCAAAGGAATCGTCGGTAATTTGCTTCGGCATATCGCTCACCTTGGGGTCTCTGTGACTGGGACAGTTTTTTGTAACGAATCTATCTGTGCTGAGGCCGTGCCGCGCCAAAGGCGGCGGCTGAACGGCGGATGTTTGGAGCGGTTCCTCCCGCTCAGAGGTTGAATCTAGGTTCGCGTCCCCGCCCCGTCAAGCAGCCCGGACCGGTTGCGAATTTCCTCTTGCAATTCCCGTTGGTTAGAGCTCGGCCGCCTGCAAAAGCGATTCCGGGATGGCCATCGGACGGGCCCCCAGGGTCCAGATCAGGACACAGCGCACGGCCCGCCCGGGATACAGGTCCATCAGCGCCCGGCGGTATCCGGCCATCTGCGAGACATAGGCCGGGGGCACGTCCTCGACGCGGGTCGGCGGCGGGCGGTTGGTCTTGAAATCGGCGATCACGACCTCGTCCCCGGTAACCAACAGCCGGTCGATTCGGGCCGAGATTACCCGTCCACCGGCCAACGCCACCAGGGGCACCTCGGCCCGGCTGCCGGGGCCGAACAGGCCCGAAAGCTCGGGATCGTTCAACACGGCCAGGGTTTCCGCCGCGATTTCGGCCTGCTCGCCCTCGCTCAGTTCCAGCGTCGGGCGGGCCAGATAGCGCCGTGCCGCCGCTTCGCGCGCTTCGGGGGCGACATCCGGCAGGTTTTCCAACAGGCGGTGGACGATCAGGCCGCGTTTGAACCGCTTGCCGTCGTCGGTGCCCAGGGGCGATGCGGCCGGGGGCTGTTCCTCGGGCTGGGACGGGGCCAGGGGGCGGGGCGGGTCCGGTTCGTCCGCCGGGGGCGCGAACAGCCAGGACGGGGCCAGCACCCGTTCGGATTCGGCGGCCAGGGGGCGTGGCGTGACCTCGGCGGTCTGCGGCGTTTCCAGGCGCAGGCCGTTCCCGCCGGGCGCGGCAATCTCCTTGGCTCCGGCCCGCTCCAGGCCCGCTTGCATCATGTCGTACCAACTGTTGTCGGCCCGCCCGCTTTTCGATTCCCACCCGGTCACGTACAGCCGGTCGCGGGCCCGGGTCATGGCGACGTAAAGCAGCCGCCGTTCCTCGTTCTCGCGCGCGGCCTCGACCTGGGCGCGCAGGTCGCCGGTCAGGTCGCAATCGTCAGCCTTGCGCCCCGGCCAATAGACAGCCGTATCGTCCCACAACAAGCCGATGGGCTTGCCCCGACCCGTCGCCTGACAGGTATCGGGCAGGAACACCACGGGCGCTTCCAGGCCCTTGGCCCCATGCACGGTCATCACCCGCACGTTGCCCGCCGCCTGTTCCAGATCGCGTTTGACCACGGTCTCGCTGGCCCCGACCCAATGCAGAAAGCCCTCGAGCGACGGCGGATGCTCCCGTTCGAACTGCAATGCCAGGGCGAGGAACTCCTCGATCGGGTCCAGGGCATCCTGCCCCAGGTGGCGGTGAAAGGCCCGTCGTCCGCCGCCGGGGCCGAGCAGGTTGGCGTAGAATTCGAACGGCGGGGCCTGGTCCGCCGCCGCCAGCAAGGCCGAAAGCCGATCCGCCGCGTCCCGCCATTTGGCGTTGTCGTCGGCGCGGCGGCGCAGCTCCGCCCACAGGGTTCCGGGACGCGCATGGCACAACGGCGTCAGGTCGTCGTCGTCGTCGAAATTGAACAGCGGCCCCTTCAGGACCGTGGCCAGGGTCAAATCGTCATCGGGCAACAGCACGAAGCGGCCCAGGGCGATCAAATCCATGACCGCCATCTGTTCGGTCAGGACCATGCGGTCGGTGCCCGCGACCTCGATGTTCAATAGCTTCAGCTGGCGGACCATTTCCTCCATGAAACGGCCGCGCCGCCGGACCAGGATCAGGATATCCCCCGCCGCCATGGGCCGGCCCAACGACGGCAGCATCTCGCCCCGGTCGAGCCAGCCGCGAATGGTCTGGGCGATGGTCTCGGCGACCTGAACCTGAGGGGCACGGGGGCCGGGGCGATCGACCGGCGCATCCCAGGCGTCGGGTTCGTCCTCTTCCTCGGGCGTCACGGTCGGCCAGATTTCGACCAGGCCGGCGTCGCCGTCGCGGTCGACCAGATGGCGGATCGCCCGGTCCGTGGTGGTCAGCGAAGCGCGCAGGTCCTCCGGCTCGAACGTGCGGTCGACCGCGTCCAGCACCGGCCAGGTGGACCGGAACGACACCGCCATTTCCAGCGAGCGTTTCAGTGTGGTTTCCATCCCCGCTTCGCGGGCGCGTTCGGCAAAGGCCGCGCGGGTCTGTTCGAACCGGGTCGGCTCCGCCCCCTGGAAGCTGTAGATCGATTGCTTTTCGTCGCCCACGGCGAACATGGTGCGGGGGCCGCGCGCCTCCGTATCCCAGGCCCCTTCGCCGGAAAAGAAATCGACGGTCAGGGCTTCCAGGATGTCCCATTGCGCCGGGGCCGTATCCTGGGCCTCGTCGACCAGAACATGGGCGACCCCGCCGTCCAGTTTGTAATGGACCCAATCGACCGCTCCCGGCGAGCGCCGCAACAGGGCGCGGGTCTTCAGGATCAGGTCGTCGTAATCCATCAGCGCCCGCGTTTCTTTCAGGCTCGCATAGGCAACGGCCAGGGCCTCGGCCAAATCCATAAGCGCCGCCGTGTTGCGGGCGATGGCCAGAGCGCGCAGTTTCTCGTCGATGGCCAGGACGCGGGCCTGTTCGTTTTCCAGCGTGCTCAGGGTGCCGGGCTGTTGCTGTTCCACGTCTTTGGTCACCAGCCGCGCCAGGGGCGTGCGGGTTTTGGTCAGGAACGCTTGGGCATAGGTATCGAAGCCGCTGATCCGGGCATCGTCGTTGTCGGCCAGCCAGGATGCGATCAACTGGGCGCGGTCCTTGTCGGTCTTCTTGCCGCCCGCCAGGGCGTCGGTGGCGCGGCGCAAGTTCACTTCGTCCGGCGGCGGCGCATTGCGAATGACCGAGGCCCCGTCGTCGTCGGGGGCGAGATCCAGGCGCTGGCGGGTCGCCGCGGCCAATCCCGCCGCCCCGCCGTGGCGGGCAAACAGGGCGGCCAGCTTGCCGCGCGCGAAATCCAGTTCCGCCATCAGGGCATCGAAATCGCTTTCCCCGACCAGCCCGGCCAGATGATCCATGGCCCGGGCGGCGGGGCCGTCGGGCTCTGCCGCGGCGTCGTTCAAGACACGGTCGCGGGCTTCCATGCGCAGTTCCGCCGCCGTGCGTTCGTCCATGATCTTGAAATGCGGGGCGACCCCGGCTTCCAACGGGAAGCGGCCCAACAGGCTTTCGCAGAACGAATGAATGGTCCGGATGTTGGGGCCGTCGGTGGTGTCCGCGACCTCGGCGAACAGGCGGCGCACGCGGGACAGGTCATCGCGTTCGCGCTCCGTCTGCGCCAAGGGAACACCCGTCTGGTCGCGGTAGCTTTCCATCAGCGCGTCGTCGTCCATCACCGCCCATTTGCCCAACAGGGCGCCCAGGCGGTTGGCCATTTCCGTGGCCGCCGCCTTGGTATAGGTCAGGCACAGGATGTTGCGCGGGCGCACGCCGCTCATCAGCAGGCGGACGATGCGGTTGGTCAGAACATGGGTCTTGCCGGTCCCGGCATTGGCCGAGACCCAATAGGATTCATGGGGCCGCCCGGCGGTCTGTTGGGTTTCCGTCGCCTTGCGGCGGGTTTCGCTCATCCGCTCGGTCATGCGCCGTCCCCGCCACCATTTCCGTCCCCATCGCCGCCGACGCTGCTCCAGGCGCGGACGCGGGCCAAGTGGTCGTAATCGCCGATATCGGTTTCGAACATCGGGCGCACCCGGGGGGCATAGGGCATGGCCCGGTCGGAAAAGCGGACAACCCGCTTGGCCAAGCCCTGGGCGGCTTCGTCGGTCAGGGTTCGGGCATCCTTGAGCGGCGTTTCCTTGCCGGCCTCGCGCCCGCCCGACATCTTCCAATAGGACAGGGTCGTGACCTCGCCCGCCGCGACCTTGGCGAAGCCGCCGCGCTCCAGGATCAGGGCCTCCAGGGGGAGCTGCGGTGAAAACCCGCTTTCGACCTGTTTCTGGCTGGGCGTGCGTCCGGTCTTGTAGTCGATGATCTCCAGCCCCTCGGCGGGGTCGCGGTCGATCCGGTCGGCGAAACAGCGCAGGCGGAAATCCCCCGCCGCCGTCGGCAGTTCGTACACGCCCTCGGCTTCCCAGGCGAGCGGACGGCACCCCCGCGCCCGGCGGGCTGTCTCGGTCTCGATGAACCAATCGGCGACGCGCAGGAACCGGGGCCACCAGAAGGCGCGCACCGCGGGCCTGTCGGCGTAATCGGCGAATACGTCCTCGCCCATGGCGATCAACTGCCGCTTTGCGTCGGGCGGCATCTCGACCGGATGGGCGTCGATGAATTTTTCAAGGGCGGTATGGATCAGGTCGCCGCGATCGCCCGCACCCGGGTCGGCGTCGATCGGGTCCAGCGGGTTCAGCTTCAGGACATGGCGGGCGAACACAGCATAGGGGTCGCGCACCCATTTTTCGACCTGGGTGACCGACATGCGCATGGGCCGCATCTCGACCGGTGGGCGCGGCAGCGGGCGTTTGGGCGGGATCAGGTCGCCCGGATCGTCCAGCGCCCTGACCCAATCGCGCAGGCCGCGTTCGGCGGTCAATGTTCGTTCCGCCCCGGTTCCTGCGATCAGGTTGCCCAGGCGCAACAGCCAGCGCGCGGGCACGCTGGGCGCGCCGTCGACCCGCTCGGCCCGGGTC
>CAXGUG010000099.1:0-13867 GCA_964012715.1 uncultured Rhodospirillaceae bacterium
CGACGATCCTCGTCGCCGCGCCGGTCCTTGCCCGAACGGCGCTCGTCACCCTTGGGCCCATCGGTTCGGCGACGGCGATCCCCTTTGCGCCGCTCCTTTCGCCGCCGGTCGCCTTTGCGGCGGCGGTCGCCCGTGACGACAACGTGCATGACGATCAGCACGGCCAAGGCCAGAACCATTCCGACCACGGCGACGACAATCGTCATCCAACGCCAAAAATGTGACCCGTCGTCGGCGGCAGACGGCGGCGTATCGGGCACGGCCCTGATCCGGGCGGCAACCTCCGCCGCCAGGTTCGGGCGTTGCAGGGGCGATGCCTGGGGCACGTATGGCCCCGGATCGGGGAAGGTATAGCTACCGGAGCACAACCTTTTGAGAGATGCCGGGTCAGGTAGTGTCAGGCCTACAATCGGCGCCCCACCTGCCCCGCGATGGAGGGCGTCATAGGACATGCCCAGTTTCGAGCCGTCCTGGCGGATCATTTCGAACGACACGTCGTCGACGGTGCCGTTGTTATCCGTATCCAAGGTATAGGCGCGGCCGAGCCGAAAGGGCACCTCATCAATTAAAACCCAACCCGGGCTCCACAGATCGGCGATTTTCGGGGAACAGGTCGGCGCGGGCCCTTGGGCGAATGCCGGCAGAACTGGCCCTAGGGACAGGCAAAACAGCACCCCGACCGCGATGGCCAGGCCCGCGGCCCTGAGAACGAACGACGAAACGGTGCGCGTCATCACGGTCGACGCCATGGCAGCCCTCCCGGTTCTACTGCCTCAAGAACGCCGCGCGGCCCCGGCCCGGTGTTTCCCCGGCATTAGACGGACCATTCAACCGAAAGAGGAATCGGCGGCGCGAACAAAAGCATAATGCACCCGCCGACTTCGCCAAAAGGAAATCAGATCAAGGGGTTCCGCCCAGACAATCGGCCAGGGAGGTCAGATTGGCCGTCATCATCTGCCGATAAAGGTTCGGCCCCGGCGCCAACTGGTTGCCCAAGGGGTCCAGCACGCCGACCCGGGCCTGCGTTCCTTCGATCAAGGTATCGGTCAGGCGCGACGAAAACTGCGGCTCAGTAAACAGGCAGGCGACGTTCATGTGGCGGATGCGATCCCGCAGTTCAGCGATATGCCGGGCACCGGACGGCCGGTCCGGGTCAATCGCCAATACACCGGCTGTATGCAAGCCGAACCGCTTTTCCAGATACTGGTAGGCATCATGAAAGACGACGAAGGGCCGGTCCTTGACCCGAGCGAGGCGCGCCTGAAATTCCTTCGTCATCGCGGCCAGACCGGCGGTCGCGGCTTCGGCATTCGCCTTAAACCGGTCGGCATTCGCCGGATCGGCCTGCGCCAGGGTCTTGGCGATAGCAGCGACCATCGCCTGGGCATTGACGGGGTCCAGCCAGTAATGAGGGTCTTCACCGGCTAATCCATGGTCATGGCCATGGTCGTGCCCATGATCATGGCCTTCGCCCAACCGACGCGCCGGATAACGCACCAAGGCCTGCTCGGCTGCCAGGGTCACCACCCGCGCTTTTTGCGCCAGGGTTGCGACCGGCTTTGCCAGGGCCGTTTCGAGGGCAGGACCGACCCAGATGACGACCTCGGCATCGGCCAGCATCCGCGCCTGCGAGGGGGTCAGGGAAAACCCATGGGGCGACGTTCCAGCGGGAACCAGCAAACGTGGCGAACCGACACTTGCCATGACCTGCGCCACCAAGGAATGGATCGGCGGGATCGAGGCCGTTACCCGCACCTCGGCCACTGCCGCCTGGGCCGAAAGCAGAACGACCGTCAACGCCAAGGCCAACGCAGCGATTAGAATACGCGCCCGCGCGGCGGCATGATTGACAACTGCGCCCATTCGGCTACCTTCCCCGATCCATATCTAAATGTTATATTGTAACGCTTACGAGGGCCGGAGACTTACACGATCCGGACCCGGCACGCAAACCCAAGATCGAAACAAGATCGGACCGACCGGCTATCCCATGGATGCACCCGCCGCCAATATCGCAGCGCACCAGCCCGCGCAGTCTGCCGAGACCGGCGCCGTTCTGGTCCGGGCCGAAGGCATCGGCATTCGGCGCAGCCGCCGTTGGCTGATCCGAGGGGTCGATCTGACCCTGCATCGCGGCGAGATCGTGACCCTGATCGGCCCCAACGGCAGCGGCAAATCGACCACGGCCAAGGCCGTGTTGGGCCTGATCGATCCGGACCAGGGCAGGATCGAGCGCGCCCCGAACCTGCGCGTCGGCTATGTGCCGCAACGCCTGATGATCGATGACACCCTGCCCTTTACCGTGCGCCGTCTGATGACCATGACCGGCCCGGCGGGCGACGACGCCATCGCCCTGGCGCTGGATCGCGCCGGGATCGGACATTTGGCCGATGCGGCGGTGCAGCGCCTGTCCGGCGGGGAGTTCCAGCGCGCCTTGATGGCGCGGGCAATCCTGCGCCGCCCCGACCTATTGGTCCTGGACGAACCGGTCCAGGGCGTCGACTTCGCGGGCGAGGTCGCGTTGTACGAACTGATCCAATCGATCCGCGACGAATTGGGCTGCGCGATCCTGCTGGTTTCTCACGACCTGCACTTCGTCATGGCCCAGACCGACCGGGTGCTTTGCCTGAACCAACATGTGTGCTGCGCCGGAACGCCGCAGTCGGTCGCCGCCGACCCGGAGTACCGCCGCCTGTTCGGTCCCCGCGCGGTCGAGGCCCTGGCCGTCTACGAACACCATCACGATCACGCCCATGGCCTGCATGGCGAAGTCATTCCCCTGGACAAACACGGCGACCCGCACGCCCATAGCCATGGCGACGGCGCGGTCTGTCATCAGCACCACCATTCACATACCCCCACACCCGAAGACAGCGATCTGCCGCGTGACCCCGGTCATCCGGCCAACCCGGCGGCGGCAACCGATGGTCAGTGATTTCATCCTGCGCGCGGCTTTGGCCGGGATCGGCGTCGCCCTGGTCGCGGCCCCCTTGGGCTGTTTCGTGGTGTGGCGGCGGATGGCCTATTTCGGCGACACCATGGCCCATTCGGCCCTGTTGGGCGCGGCGGCGGCGATCGCCTTCGACATCGACGCGACCCTGGGCGTGTTCACGGTCGCGGTCCTGGTCGCCCTGGCCTTGTTGGCGTTGGAACGGCGCGGCGGGCTTGCGACCGATACGCTGTTGGGGTTGCTGTCCCATTCGGCCCTGGCCATCGGCTTGGTCGTCATGGGCTTCATGACCGGCTTGCGCCTGGACCTGTTCGGCTATCTGTTCGGCGACATTCTGGCCGTCGGCACGGAAGACCTGATCCTAATCTGGGGCGGCGGATTGGTGATCGTCGCGATCCTGATCAAGATTTGGCGCCCCCTGTTGGCCGCGACCGTAGCCCCGGACGTGGCCGCCGCCGAAGGCATGAAGCCCGCGCGCCAACGCCTGATCTTCATGCTGCTGTTGGCCGGGGTGATCGCCATCGCCATGAAGATCGTCGGGATCCTGCTGATCACCGCCCTGCTGATCATTCCCGCCGCCGCTGCGCGACGCATTGCCAACACGCCGGAAACCATGGCCATGACCGCCGCCGGGATCGGCGCGCTGGCCGTTGCCCTGGGCCTAGGGGCCGCGGTTTCCGCCGACACCCCCGCCGGCCCGACCATCGTGGTCGCGGCGCTGGTGCTGTTCCTGGCCGGTCTGCTACCTTGGAAAGGCTTAACGGCAGGCGGAGAAACGAACAATGGCTAAGGCTGCGGCGGAAAGCCCATCCCTGACCCGGAACCAGGACACGGTTCTGTCCGCCTTGCAAGGCACGGACAAACCGCTGACGGCCTACGAAATTCTCAACCTGCCGAACATCCGCAAGGCCGGGATGAAGGCCCCCCTGACCATCTACCGCGCCTTGGACAAGCTGATCTCTTTGGGTCTGGCCCACCGGATCGAAAGCCTGAACGCCTTCGTTCATTGCGATCACGGGCCCCATGACCATGCCACCGGATTTCTGATCTGCACCGATTGCGGCCGCACGATGGAGGTTCACCTGGATGCCTGCGAAAAGCATCTGGCCGGACGGGCCCGCGAGCAGGGCTTTACCGTCGACGACGTCAAAGTGGAAATGAAGGGCCGTTGCCCCGATTGCGCCCGCCGGGCCGCCGCGTCCTAATCCGCCGCCAATTTGGATAAATCATCCACGACCCTGGCCGTCACACCGGCCCAATCGCCGCGCCGTTCCTGACGATACAGGCGCAGGCTGTCGTTCCAGGCCGTCCGATCCCCATCCGGGCCCCAACGCCAGTCCGGTACTTTCGGCAACAAGCCCCAGGCCGGGCACCCCATGGCCCCGGCCAGATGCAGGACCGAGGTATCGGCGCTGATCACAAGGTCCAGCCCCGCGACCACCGCCGCCGTGTCGGCATAGGAAGCCAAGCTCGGGCTTTCGGCGAAGACCTGCGGGCGTTCGGCCAGCATCGCCGCATCGTCGGGACGCAAGCCGACCTGTAGATTGACGAAGCGCACCCCCGAGACCGCCAGCACCGGCGCAAGGTCGGCGAGGCGAAGGCTTCGTTCTCGATCACGGCGGTGGGTTGGATTCCCGGCCCAAGCCAAGCCAACCCGGAACCCATCGCCTGCCGCAACGGTCGGCGCCTTCAAATAGGCTGCGCCGGTCAGATCGTCGGGGCCGATGCTCAACGCGGCCCCCAAGCTCATCATCGGGCACCACAGCGGCGCGGACGCATCGCCATCCGCGATCTCGGCGTCCCAACCCTGGGCCGCGAACAAATCCCGCAGCGGGGCGGGTGTGGCCAGGACCGGGCGTCCACCCCGCGCAATGACCAGCGGAATGAACCGGGCGAACTGAATGAAATCGCCGAAGCCTTGTTCCGGCACCAGCAACACCCGCTCGCCCGATAGCGGCTCACCCGCCCAAAGGCGCGCGCCCGGAGGCGGCTGGATGGATTGGAAAGCAAGGCGCGCTTCGTACATCGGCCACCCGGCGGCGTAGTCACCGTCCAGCAGGTACAGGATCGAGCGGTTGAAACGGGTTCGAGGATCCTGCGGGTCCAGGGACAAGGCTTTATCCAACGCGGCCGCGCCGGCTGCATACAGGCCCAGGTCCGTGCAGGCGATACCCAGGTTGCACCAGGCGGCGGCGAAGCCAGGGTCCGATGCCGTCGCCCGTCGATGCAGATCGGCGGCCCCTTCGTAATCGCCCAGGCGATGCCGCGCGATGCCCAGACCGTCCAGGGCACGCGCGTTCTGCGGGTCACGTGCCAGGACCGCCTGAAACTCCTGCGCCGCCTGGTCCGGCGCTTCGTCGGCCAGCATCGACCGGCCCAGGTTGTTTCGGACCATGACCTCGTCCGGCATCAGATCGGCCAGCGTTTGCAGATAAGGCCGCGCCCCGGCGATGTCATTCACCGCGAAACGCAGGTTGGTCAGGATCATCAAAGCCCCGACGTGGCCCGGGTCGGCAGCCAATACCTGTTCGCTCAGAGCCTGCGCCGCTGCGCCATCGCCGCCGCGCCATGCGGCCTCGGCCTGGGCGAAAAGTTGCTCCGTATCCGCCACCTAGAAGGCTTCCACCCAGGGGCGCAATTCGACCTCCCAGGTCCAGGCCGAGCGCGGCTGGTTCAAGATCGCCATATAGGTTTCGGCGATGGCGTCGGGCTCCAGCCATTTGTCCAGTGTTTCCGGCGAATTCTGTCGGCCTTCGCGATGCTCCGCGGCGATACCGCCGTCGATCACGAAATGAGCGACATGGATACCCTGCGGATGCAGTTCGCGGGCGAGGCTCTGCGCTAGGCCACGCAAAGCGAACTTGCCCATGGCGAAGCTGGATGAACGGGGATAGCCCTTCACGCTGGCCGAAGCGCCGGTAAAGAAGATCGCCCCCGAACCTTTAGGCAGCATGCATTTGGCCGCCTGCTGGGCGACCAGAAATCCGCCGAAGGCCAAGACCTGGATGGCCTGACGGACCGCTTCCGGGTCCAACTCGGTCACCGGGCCAGGCACTCGGTAGGATGCATTGTAAAGGACGAAGGTCGGCGCCCCGCCATCCCGTTCCAGTTCCGCGAACAGACCCGCGACCTGATCCGGGTCGCTCGCATCGCAGGCGTGGGCCCGCGCGCCGATATCGTCGCACAGACCCCGTAGCTTGCCCGCATCGCGCGCCGCCAGGTCGACCGCCCAACCAGCTGCCGTCAGGCGTCGCGCCACGGCGGCGCTCAGCCCCGGGCCGGCACCCACGATCAAGGCGCGGCCCGGCGTCACGAGGTGCCTCCAGTAAGGCAATCAGCAAGGCAATCAGCGTGAAAATTCAACATGTCGGTTTCGTCCTCCCACGGGCGGCATGTCCCCCTACCTTATGCCGTCGCAGGTTGGGATCGCAATTTTTCCATGGCGGAGCATGCCGCCTCGGCGGTTGTACCGGCCCCTGGCCTGACATAGAAAGAAGGCCAAGGAGAACAAGCATGTCCCAAGGTTTGAAAACCGTCGTTGTGATTCCCGCCCGTTGGGGGTCGACCCGTTTCCCCGGAAAGCCGCTGGCCCCCGTCGCCGGCGTTCCCATGGTGCAGCGCGTCTGGGCCCTGGCGCTGGCCGCCGAGGGCGTCGACAGCGTGTGCATCGCGACCGACGACGACCGCATCGCCGAAGCCGCCGAAGCCTTCGGCGCGGAAGCGGTCATGACCCCGGCGGAATGCCGCAACGGGACCGAGCGCGCCCATGCCGCCGCCGCCGCCATGGCGACCCCGCCGGACGTGATCATCAACCTGCAGGGCGACGCCGTTCTGACCCCGCCTTGGGTCGTCGGCGCGGTGGCCCAGGCCTTCGCCGACCCGGACGTCAAAATCGCCACCCCGGCGGTCGCCCTGGATGACGGGCAATTAGCGGCCCTGGAGGAACACAAGAAGACCAGCCCCGCCAGCGGCACGACGGTGGTGCTCGATACCAAGTTCAACGCCCTTTATTTCTCGAAAGCCGTGATCCCGTTCCGTCGCCGCGCCGAAGCCCCCGTCTATCGCCACATCGGCATTTACGGTTATCGCCGCGACACCCTGGCCGACTTAGTCGCCCTGCCCGAAGGGGTGCTTGAGCGGACCGAGGGATTGGAGCAGCTGCGCGCCCTGGAAAACGGCATTCCCATCCGCGTCGTACCGGTCGACTATCGGGGGCGGACGCATTGGTCCGTCGATAGCCCCGCCGACCAAGCCGCCGCCGAGAAGCTGATCCTCAGCGAAGGCGAGCTGCTGACCGCCTACGACGGCACGGGATCCGCGCGCTGATGAAGCTGCTGCTTGTCCGTCACGGCAATACCTTCACCAGCGATCAAACGCCGGTGCGCGTCGGCGCCAACGAAGATTTGTCCCTGACCGACGAAGGCGAGAACCAGGCCCGCACGATGGCCACAGCCCTGAAGACTGCGGGGATCAAACCGGACCTATTCATCGCCGGACCGTTGCAGCGAACGCGCCGCCACGCGACCCTGATCCGCGAAGGATTGGAGTTGCCGAACGCCGCCGAGATCGAGATCGACCGCAGGTTAACGGAAATCGATTATGGCTCCTGGGGCGGTTTGAGCGACGCCGAAATCGTCGCCCGTTTCGGCCCCGAGGCCGAACGTGAGCTTCAAGCCTGGGAAAAGGAAAGCCGATGGCCAACGGCGACGGCGACTTGGTCGCCCGGCGGCAAGGCCGTCACGGCGAACGTGGCCGACCTGACCGCCGAACTTGCGGATCGGCTTCCGCCGGATGGCATCGCGATGGTTTGTTCGTCGAACGGAATTCTGCGCTACTTCCTGGAGATGACGGCAGAGGGGCTGGCCGCGCATCAGGCTGCAGGGCGCGCCAAGATGTCGACCGGCGCGGCGTCGCTATTGCGGATCGATCAGGGCCGAGCCGATGTTTTATTCTGGAACCTCAAAGCAGGACAGCCGGTCCCGACGGCAGGTGATTGAACACCCACCGCCGGGCCGGGAAATCCGGTCACCCTGAAATCGTTATTTCTTGGATTTTTTGGCGGCAGCCTTTTTCGGCTTGGCCGCGGCCTTTTTCGGTGCAGGCTTGGCAGCGGCTTTCTTGGCCGCGGGCTTTTTGGCTGCGGGCTTTGCCGCTGCTTTCTTGGCAGCAGGCTTCTTAGCCGCAGGCTTGGCAGCCGCCTTCTTTGCAGCAGGCTTCTTGGCCGCGGGTTTCTTCGCGGCCGGTTTCGCCGCGACCTTCTTCGCCGCGGGCTTGGCCGCTGCTTTCTTGGCCGCTGCTTTCTTGGCCGCAGGCTTCTTAGCCGCGGGCTTCTTAGCGACCGGCTTCTTCACCGCCGCTTTTTTCGCGGCAGGCTTCGCTGCCGTTTTGGCCGCCGGTTTAGCTGCTACGGTTTTTTTCGCAGCGGGCTTCTTGGCGGCAGGCTTCTTGGCAGCAGGCTTCGCCGCAGGCTTTTTCGCAATGGGTTTCGCCGCGGGCGCCTTTGCAGCGCGCTTGGCCGCTGCGATCACCGCCTTGGCCCTGGCGGGGCCGAAGCCGCTCAACGCACCGATCGCCGTCGGCGCTGCCGCCGCAACGGCGTCAACTGTCTTAAAACCACCTTTGGTTAGAACCGCAGCAGCGGCAGGACCGATTCCAGTGATATCGGTCAATTGTGGCCCAGCCATAAGTAAGCCCCCTTTGTTGGTTGAACTCGACAAAGAGTACTCGTCTGCATACGTATTTGAATATGACTTTTTTATAAGTTACCGCATAAATAGATATTTTCCGGATGCGGCCCTGAATCCGGTTTTCATTTGCACGGTCAATAGCCTGCGACTCGGCGAACCGGGAACACCGATGATCATGCAGCAAAAGGGAAAATCAGCGGCCTGTGAGGTCAGGCCTGTGACGTCAGGCCCGGCTGAGGATCAGGATCAGAATGGCGGCGATGATCAGGCCGATGCCGATCACTTCCAGACGGGTGACCTTTTCCTTGAAGAAGAAAATCGACGCCGCGAAAGTGAAGACCAATTCGATCTGACCGAGCGCCCGCACATAGGCCGCGTTCTGCATGGTGAAGGCCAGGAACCAAGCGACGGACCCGGCCATCCCGACAGCGCCGACAGCCGCCGACCATTTCCAATGGACGAACACGGCCTTCAGCGTCGGAGCTTCCTTCCACGCAATGTAGCTGCCCATGGCGACGGTTTGGATCGCCAACGACACCGCCAGGGTGAAGGCGACCGTCATCGCCAGGTCATCCCATTTCAACGACAGCGCCGCCCCCCGGAAGAACACCACCGACGCCCCCAGGAACGCGCCGCAGACCAATCCGATCAGCGTCGGCTTTTCCGTCACCCCCGCAACAAGGGCGGACAACGAAACCTTTGACTGTCCCGCCGACAACACGACGACGCCGACACCCGCCAGGGCGATTGCCGCGGCGGCCATGGCCGTGACCGTATCGCCAAGGATCAAGAAGCCCAAGATCGCGACCTGGAAGACCTCGGTCTTGGAGAACGTGGTGCCGACGGCGAAATTGCGAAACTGAAAGAGGTGCAGCAGCAAGACCGTGAAGATGATCTGACTGGCCCCACCCAGAACGCAATACATCAGGAAGGTGTTGTTGAACTCGGGAAACGCCTTTTCACCGAAGGTATGCAGCGCCCATAGGTAAACGACCGAGAACGGCAGAGCGTAAAGGAACCTGACATATGCCGCCCCAAGGGTCGAAAGCCGCCCCTTCAAATGTTTCTGCAATGCGGAGCGGGCATTCTGAAGGAATGCCGCCAGAACGGTAATCGGGATCCAGAGTTCCATGGAAAGTAGGCCTAGCTGCGGTTGGGGAAACCATCTTTACCCCCTTTAACAAGGATGGAAAGTACTCTTTCCATTTTGACGGACTCACAACTCCCGAACTTTTCTCGACTGAAAGTAAGGCCAAATAAGATATGTCTAATTATGACACTTATATGATTTTACATATAATTTTATTGCTAGTTTGCATAAAATAGTGATAATCAATCGCATGTTGCGCCTGCGAAATCATAAAGAGTAATGCAGGAGTACATGAGCCCCCAGACAAAGGGGGCAACCGTTTCAAAGGGTACTGACACCGTTCCGAAGGCGCGACCCTATGGGGGGGAGTTGCCGCCGGATCCTTGCGAAGTGGAATGGAGCATGGCCGCTTTAAGCGTTTTCAAAAGTCTTCCGACGTCCGTCATCCGCGCACCCGCAGCCCAGTACAGTGCGAGGACAGATCATGCCAACGCCTGATCTCGTCGTCTTACGGTCGAAAAACGACCCGGATCTGTACATCATCACGGAACGAAGCCGATATCGCGCGGCGGTCGATACATTTCATGACAGCGACCCCGACGATAGCCTGCTTCATGTCCAACCTGATCGGGCGGAAGGCATTCTTCGCGGCATCGTCAATCTGACCGCTGTCGTCGATACCATCGCGGTGAAAGGCTTGTACCGACACCGCACAGGATAAGACGCAGACCAAGGAGGACGTCGATCCAGCCGGAGTACCTTTGAGGGAAGGGGGGGCACGATCGAGGATGTCTTTTCGTGAAGTTCTACAAGAGCCTTGCCATCGCCGGAGGAATGACCGGCGCTGTGCTAGGCGCGGTCGTGTTGACGGGCTTGATGACGAATGATCAGGTCTCCATCGACAGCATCGGCGCCGGGCAACCACAAAACCTTCGCATTCAAACGATCCCCATACGCCTGGGCGGATACGGCCTGAAGCGTAAAGGAGAGGCCGCGAGCGAGATCGTCCTTCTGTCGATTGCGCTCCGCGTCAACAGCCCGCAAGACAAGCAAATCGTCTGCCGGTTGGCGCCGCGGCTGATCGCAACGGTCACCCAGGATGTCGGCCTGCGCTACGAAGATTCCGAAACACTGCAGGCCGACCTGCAAGCCGCCCTGCCCCGCCACCTTCGGACCCGCTTCAATCACGCCCTCAAGGGGAACCTGATCCAGGGCGTCATCATCAAACGCGTGCCTCCCGGATCGCCGCCGCCACGCAGTTCGTGCTGATCTTTCCGTGCGCCGTCCGTGCCGCGCGTTTGCGGACCGATGCGCCGGGTGATATCTGTTGATGCAATAAAACAAATCAACAGAGGGAGCATCCAACCCATGAACGGGTCGGAAGACATCTTTGACCGCGACCTGGGCCCCACGCCCGCCAATCATCAACCGCAGACCCCCTTGTCATTCTTGTCTTGGGCGGCATCGGTCTATCCGGAGCGCACCGCGGCCATTCATGGCCAGCGCCGAATTTCCTATGGCGAGATGATGGCCCGCTGCCGCCGGCTGGCCGGGGCCCTGGCGGCGCGCGGCATCGGGCGGGGAGACGCCGTCTCGGTCATGGGCGCGAATACGCCCGAATTGCTGGAATGCCACTTTGGCGTGCCGCTGTCCGGGGCGGTGCTGAACGCGCTGAACACGCGCCTCGACGCAGCGAACATTGCGTTCATATTGGAACATGCGGAAAGCAAGCTGCTGTTGACCGACCGGGAACACGCCCCGGTGATCAAGGAAGCGCTGGCCAAGCTCGGCCGCAAAATCCCGGTGGTCGACATCGACGATCCGGAAACCGAAGCCCAGGGCGGCACCCGGGGCGAGCACCTGGGCGAGATGGATTATGAAGCCTTGTTGGCGACGGGCGATCCGGACTTCCCCTATCTTCCGCCCGACGACGAGTGGCAGGCCATCAGCCTGAACTATACTTCGGGCACCACCGGCAACCCGAAAGGCGTGGTCTACCACCACCGCGGGGCCTTTATCACCGCCATGGGCGGGGCCCTGGTGTCGAAGCTCGACCGCCATTCGCGCTATCTCTGGACCCTGCCGATGTTCCATTGCAACGGCTGGAGCTACCCCTGGTCGGTTACCGCGGCGGCGGGCGCGCATGTTTGCCTGCGCCGGGTCGACCCGGCCCTGATCTTCCCGATGATCGCCGAGCATGGCGTGACCCATATGTGTGGTGCTCCGATCGTCCTGAACATGCTGATCCATGCCCCGGACGAGGTAAAAACCGAATTCGCGCAACAGGTGCAGGTCTTCACCGGTGGTGCCGCGCCGCCAAGCGCCGTGATCGAAGGCATGGAGAAGATGGGCTTCAACGTGACCCATCTGTACGGCCTGACGGAATCCTACGGCCCCTCGACCTATTGCGCCTGGCAGGACGACTGGGACGGTCTGAGCCGCGACCAGCAGGCGGCCAAGATCGGGCGCGCCGGGGTGCGTTATCCCTCGGTGTTCGATCAGACCGTGATGAACCCGGATACCATGCAGCCCGTTCCCGCCGACGGAGAAACGATGGGCGAGATCATGCTGCGCGGCAATACCATCATGAAGGGCTACCTAAAAAATCCTGAAGCGACCGAGGCCGCGTTCAAGGGCGGCTGGTTCCATACCGGCGACCTGGCGGTGCTGCACCCGGACGGTTATGTCGAGATCAAGGACCGGTCCAAGGACATCATCATTTCCGGCGGCGAAAACATCTCGTCCCTGGAAATCGAAGAATGCCTCTACAAGCACCCACAAGTCATGGAAGCCGCCGTCGTCGCCAAACCGGACGACAAATGGGGCGAGACGCCCTGCGCCTTCGTGACCCTGAAGCCCGGCGCGGAAGACACCGTCGATGCACGCTCGATCATCGATTGGTGCCGATCCCATATGGCCCACTTCAAGGCGCCGCGCCATGTCGTGTTCGGCCCCTTGCCGAAAACATCGACCGGCAAAATCCAGAAATTCGTCCTGCGCGACCGCGCCACTGCCCCCGACCCCCAATCCGCCTCGGAGACCGCCCAATGACCAGCCCCTTCCGCAACGATCTTCTGTCCGACCGCGTCGCCGTGGTGACCGGCGCCTCGTCAGGTCTGGGCCGTCACTTCGCCGAGGTCCTGGCCGCCCATGGCGCGGCCGTGGCCTGCTGCGCGCGGCGGCGGGAAAAGCTGACGGAAGTCGTCGACGCCATCACGGAAGCGGGCGGACAGGCCCTGGCCGTGGAAATGGACGTGACCGACCGGGATTCCGTGGCCGATGCCTTCGAGACGGCGGACCGCGCCCTGGGGCAGGTCACGATCCTGATCAACAATGCGGGCATGGCCTCGACCGACCGGTCCATCGATCTGGATCCGGAAACCTGGGACCGGGTCATGACCACCAACCTGACCGGGGCTTGGACCGTGGCCCAACGCGCCGCGCGGGACATGGTCGCGGCGGATAAGTCGGGCACGATCGTCAATATCGCCTCGATTCTGGGGCTGCGTCAGGCCGGCGGGGTCCTGCCCTATGCCGTGTCGAAGGCCGGCCTGGTGCAAATGACCAAATCCCTGGCGCTGGAATGGGCGCGTCACGGCATTCGGGTCAACGCCATCGCGCCCGGCTATATCGAGACCGATTTGAATCGTGAATTCTTGGAGAGCGAGCCGGGCCAAACCCTGATGAAACGCATTCCGCAACGCCGGTTCGGCAAGCAGGAAGACCTGGACGGCGTGTTGTTGCTATTGGCGTCGGAAGCGTCCGGATTCATGACCGGCGAAGTGGTGGCCGTGGACGGCGGCCACTTGGTAAATACCCTCTAGCCGCCCGAGCCCCCGACAGAAGCAGCGGCGTTATGCCGCCGCACCCATGGCGTTCGCTTCGTCCGCCGCTTTCTGCATCGATGCCGACATTTCGTTGGCGACGACGCTCTGCTCTTCGACCGCCGCGGCGGTCGAACTGACGTATTCGCGGACGCCTTCGATCCCTTGTTTGATCGCCTCGAGCGCGGCGACGACATCCGTTGAAACCGAAAGCATATTCGTGACCTCGGAAGAAATCTCATCGGTCGCTTTCCGCGCCTGGGTCGCGAGGTTCTTGACCTCGTTGGCAACGACCGCAAACCCCTTGCCTGCCTCG
>CAXGUG010000100.1:0-13731 GCA_964012715.1 uncultured Rhodospirillaceae bacterium
GTTTTCCAGACCGTCGGCGACGTCGACCCGATAGGTCACCCGTCCCGAGGCGAGCCAGCCGGCCATTTCCGCGAGGAATTCATCCTGGCGTTGGTCGTGATCACTGACGCCGATGCCCTGCATGCGGATGCGCTTGCGGTTGATATGGGGCAGGTTGCGCACGCCCGTCGTCTGTTCGCGCGGCAGATTGTATTGCGAGACCATGCCGCAGGCGATGATGCGGGCCCGCAGGTTGGCGGCATCCAGCGCGGCTTCGAGCAACAAGCCGCCGACGTTGTCGAAATAAACGTCCAGCCCGCCGGGCGCGCAGGATTGCAGCGCCGAGAGAATATCCGGCGACGCGGTCTTGTAGTTAAAGGCGGCATCGAAGCCCAGGTCATCGGTCAGGAACGCGACCTTGGCGTCCGTCCCGGCGCTGCCGACGGCGCGCATGCCCCTGATCTTGGCGATCTGGCCGACGATCTGGCCGACCGCGCCCGAAGCGGCGGAGACGAACAGCGTTTCGCCCGCCACCGGCTGGGCGATCTGCATCCCGATCCAGGCGGTCATGCCCGGCAGGCCCAAGGCCCCCAGGTGCCAAGCCAGGGGCACCGGCTTTCCGTCCTGCCGCGCATCAGGCAGCAGGCGCAGGCCGCCCCCACCGGCGGCGACGCTGTAGTCGGCCCAGTCGAGCGAGCCGAACACCAGATCACCCTCGCGGAAATCGGCATTGCGCGATGCCGCGACCCGCCCGACCACGCGGGCCTCCATCGGCCCGCCCAGCGGCATGCGGTCGGCGGGCGGGCGGTCGGTGCCGATGCGCCCGCGCATGTAGGGATCCAGGGACATGTAAAGGGCGCGAACCAGAACGTCGCCGTCGCCGATGTCCGGCACGGACACTTCGCGCATTTCGAAATGATCGGGCGTGACCCAGCCGTCGGGGCGGCTTTTCAGAACGATTTGGCGGTTGGTCGCGGTCATTGGGTGGGCGCTCGGCGGATCAGGGTTCGGCGCCGACGCGGACCACCTGCTTGCCGAAGTTTTCGCCCTTCAGCATCGCGATCATCGCGGCGGGGGCGTTTTCCAGCCCCTCGGCAACGTCGACCCGATATTTGATCTGGCCGGATTTCAGCCAAGCGATCATATCGGCCTCGAACTCTGCCCTCCGGTCGACATGGTCGGACATGATGAAGCCCTCCATGCGGATACGCTTGCGGTTGATATGCGGCAGGTTGCGGATACCGGGAGTGTCTTCGCGGCTCAGATTGTATTGCGAGATCATGCCGCAGATCACGACCCGGGCCCGAACCTTGGCATGGTCCAAAGCTGCTTCCAGCACGCGCCCGCCAACGTTGTCGAAATAGATGTCCAAGCCTTCCGGCGCGGCTTTTTCCAACGCACCCAGAATATCGTCCCCAGCGGCGCGGTAGTTGAACGCGGCATCGAAGCCAAGTTCGCGCAGGTAGGCGACCTTTTCATCCGTGCCGGCGCTGCCGACGACGCGCAGGCCCTTGAGCTTGGCGATCTGGCCGACGATCTGGCCGACCGCGCCCGAGGCGGCGGAAACAAAAAGGGTTTCGCCCGCCACCGGCTCGGCGATCTGCAACCCGATCCAGGCGGTCATGCCCGGCATGCCGAGCGCGCCCAAGTGATAGCTGAGCGGCAGGCCCACGGACTCGGGATTGATCTTGTGAACGGCCTTGGCCGGGACCACGGAATAATCGGCCCAGTCGAGAACCTTGCCGAACACCAGATCGCCCTCGGCAAAGGCATCGCTGCGCGAGGCCGCGACCTCGCCCAGGATGCGGGTCTTGCACGGCTCACCCAGAACCCAGCCGGGGGCATAGGATTTGGCCGCGTCCATCCGCCCGCGCATCGACGGGTCCATGGACATGTAGACGGTGCGGACCAGCACCTCGCCCTCGCCGACCTGGGGCATGGGGACTTCGCGCATTTCGAAGCAGTCGGGGGTGACCCAGCCCTCGGGCCGGGATTTGAAGATGATCTGGCGGTTGGTCTCGGGCGTGGTCGTCGTCATGGTCTGGTGTGCCTTGGTGATGGTGGGACCTGGGTGTGGCAGGTCGGCTTATTTACCGGCGACGGTCATGCCGTCGATGCGCAGGGTCGGCGCGTTGGTGCCGTATTTGAATTCCAGGTCGTTCGCGGCGGTCAGCGCCTTGAAGATGTCCTTCAGGTTTCCGGCGATGGTCAGCTCGCTGACCGGAAAGGTCAGTTCGCCGTTCTCGATCCAGAAGCCGGAGCAGCCGCGCGAATAATCGCCTGTCACGCCGTTCACGCCCATGCCGATCAGCTCGGTCACATAAATGCCTTTGCCGACCGCGCCGATCATGTCCTGGGGCGAGATCGTTCCCGGTTCCAGATACAGGTTCGTCGCCCCCGGCGACGGCGGCGACGACGTCCCGCGCGAGGCATGGCCCGTGGTCCGCAGGCCCAATTGCCGGGCCGAGCGGCAATCCAGGAACCAAGTCGTCAGACGACCGTCCTCGACCACGTTCATGCGCTTGGTCGCCACGCCCTCGCCGTCGAACGGCTTGGACCGCAGCCCCCGGCAGCGGTGCGGATCATCGACCACGGTCATGCCGTCGGGCAGAATCTGCGTATCCATGGCGTCCTTCAGAAAGGTCGTGCCCCGCGCCACGGACGCGCCGTTGATGGCCCCGGACAGATGGCCGATGATTGAATTGGAAACCCGGGGGTCGAAAATCACCGGCAGCTGCGCGGTCGAGACCTTTTGCGGGTTCAGACGCTTGACCGCCTTTTCCCCGGCGGACTGGCCGATCGCCGCCGCATCGGGCAGGTCCGCGCCATAGACCGTGGTGGCGTAATCGTAGTCGCGTTCCATCCCGGTGCCTTCGCCAGCCAGGACCGACACGCCGAAGCTGTGGCGCGAAGCGCGGCGCGTATGGGCGAAGCCGGTCGAGGTGACGATGGCGATGTCGGTCGCACTCCAACTGGCGCTGGCCCCTTCGGAATTGGTCACGCCGGGCACGGCGCGGGCGGCGTCTTCGGTCACGGCGGCCAGTTCGATCAATTGTTCCGCCGTCGGCTCGCTCGGGTCGAAGTCGTCGATATCGACGATCTCGGTCGCCAGTTCGTCGGGGTCAGCCAGACCGCAATAGGTATCTTCCGGCACGTGCCGGGCCATGGCGACGGCGCGCTCGACCAGTTCGTCCAGGGCGGAATCGGACATGTCGGACGACGACACCACCGCCTGACGCTTACCCACGAACACGCGCAGCCCCAGATCGTTGTCTTCAGAGCGCATCAAATCTTCGGGAGCACCGAGGCGTTGCGACAGCGACAAGGACGCGGAACTGACCATTACGGCGTCGGCCGCGTCGGCGCCCAAAGTCTGGGCTTTTCCGATAAGTGATTGAAGACGGTCGATTAAGTTGCCGTTGTCGGTCATTTCATCCGTTCCGGTTGTTCCAATGCGTCGGTTTACCGTCCTAAATATGGTCGTCCGGGGCGGCGGGGCCAGCGGAAAAGTGACGGGAAACACTACATAAACTGTGGTTGTTCTACGTCAAAGCATGGACTAGATAACTTCAAACACCAAGCAACGACGCCACAGGGCGGTCTTTCATGGCTCCGGCGGCTATGGCGGATCGGTCGTCTTTCGGGCCGCTTCTTCAGCGGCATCATCGCCGGATGATCGACAACGGATTACCTGCCCTATGAACAGCACAGCACTCGCTACCGAAGAAATCGATTCCACCGCCCGAGAAACCGTCGAGTCCGCCGTCGTCCGCTTTGCCGGCGACTCCGGCGACGGCATGCAGTTGACCGGGGGTCAGTTCACCCTGGCCACGGCCTTCGCGGGGAACGAGCTTGCCACCTTCCCCGACTTCCCCGCCGAGATCCGCGCCCCCGCCGGGACGCTGTTCGGCGTGTCGTCGTTCCAGATCAATTTCGGGTCGCGCGTCATCAAGACCGCGGGCGACGCATTCGACATGCTGATCGCCATGAACCCGGCGGCGCTGAAGGTCGAATTGCCGAACCTGAAACAGGGCGGCGTGATCATCGCCGACGCGGGCAGCTTCGGCGACCGCGACCTGCGCAAGGCGGGGTACGAGAACAACCCGCTCGAGGACGACAGCCTGCAGGGGTATCACTTGGTCTCGATCGACATTTCCAAGCTGACCTTGGAAGCGTTGAAGGACAGCGGCCTGTCGAAGCTGGAGGCCCTGCGCTGTAAGAACATGTGGACGCTGGGCTTCGTCTATTGGATGTACGGCCGCGACCGCAAGCCGACCGCCGACTGGCTGAACGCCAAGTTCAAATCCCGCCCGGACATCGCCGCCGCCAACATCGCGGCTATGGACGCGGGTCATACGGTCGCCGAAACCATGGAACTGCCGGACGGCGTTCATGGCTTCCACATCGACAGCGCCGAAATCGCGCCCGGCACCTACCGCACCGTGACCGGGGCCGAAGCCCTGGCCTGGGGCTTGGCCGCGGGCACGCATCTGGCCGATATCCAGATGGTCTTTGCCTCATATCCGATCACCCCGGCGTCGCAGGTTCTGCACTCGCTGTCGCGGATGATCGACTACAACGTGCTGACCTTCCAGGCCGAGGACGAAATCGCCGCCGCCTGCGCCGCCATCGGCGCGTCGTTCGGCGGATCGCTGGGCGTGACCTCGTCGTCGGGCCCGGGCATCGCCCTGAAGACCGAAGCCATCGGACTGGCCATCGCGACCGAACTGCCGATGGTCATCATCAATGCGCAGCGCGCTGGACCGTCGACCGGCATGCCGACCAAGACCGAACAGTCGGACCTGTATCAGGCCGTTTTGGGCCGCAACGCCGACAGCCCGCTTTGCGTGCTGGCCGCGCGCTCGCCCGCCGACTGCTTCGACGTCGCGATCGAGGCCGTGCGCCTGGCGATCAAATACATGACCCCGGTGTTCGTCCTGACCGATGGCTATATCGGCAACGCGGCGGAGCCGTGGAACATTCCGGACATCAACGACTACGACAAGATTCCGGTCACCTTCCGCACCGATCCGGAAGGCTTCCATCCGTTCCTGCGCGATCCGGAAACCCTGGCCCGTCCCTGGGCCGTGCCCGGCACGCCGGGTCTGGAACACCGCATCGGCGGGATCGAGCGCGATTACAATTCGGGCAACATCTCGTACGATCCGGCCAACCACCAGAAGATGACCGACGCGCGTTTCGCCAAGATCGCTGGCATCGCCAAGGACATCCCCCATCAAGCCGTCGAGGACGGCAACGAGAGCGGCAAGCTGGCCGTTGTCGGCTGGGGATCGACCTATGGTCCGATCAGCCGCGCCGTGTCGAACATGCGCGCCCAGGGCATGGATGTCAGCCACATCCACCTGCGCCATATCTGGCCGTTCCCGGAAAATCTGGGCGACTTGCTGAAGGGCTTCGATCAGGTCCTGGTTCCTGAAATGAACCACGGACAACTGGTCAACGTGCTACGCGCCGAATACCTGATCCCGGCCGAAGGCCTGAACAAGGTGTCGGGCCAGCCCTTCAAGATCGCCGAAATCGAAACCGCTATCCGCGCCAAGCTTGAAAACTGAGCTGGCTGGAGAATCGAACAATGAACGTCGTTACCCCTACCGAACCCCTCACGCCCAAGGATTTCGCCTCGGACCAGGAAGTACGCTGGTGCCCCGGCTGCGGCGATTACGCCATCCTGAAAGCGGTTCAGAAAACCCTGGCCGATATCGGCGCCACCCGTGAAAACACCGTGTTCATTTCCGGGATCGGCTGCGCCGCGCGCTTTCCCTATTACATCTCGACCTATGGGTTCCACACCATCCATGGCCGCGCCCCGGCGTTCGCCACGGGGCTGAAGCTGGCCAACCCGAACCTGGACGTTTGGGTCGTTTCCGGCGACGGCGATTCGCTGTCGATCGGCGGCAACCACCTGTTCCACCTGCTGCGGCGGAACGTCGACGTGCAGTTCCTGCTGTTCAACAACGAAATCTACGGCCTGACTAAGGGGCAGTATTCCCCGACCTCGCGCCAGGGCACGCATTCGCCCTCGACGCCCTGGGGCTCGTTGGACAACCCGGCATCGGCGGCGGAATTCGCCCTGGGCGCCGGCGCGCGGTTCATCGCCCGCGGCCTGGACAGCAACCAGAAGCACCTGCCGACGGTCCTGGCCCGCGCCCATGCGCACCGCGGCACCTCGTTCGTCGAAATCTTCCAGAACTGCAAAGTCTATAACGACGGCGTGTTCGAAAACTTCACCGCCCGCGACGTCGCAGCCGACCGGCAGATTTATGTCGAACACGGCAAGCCGCTGATCTTCGGCAAGGACGGCGATAAGGGCTTGCGCCTGAATACGCAGTCCCTGACCCTGGAAGTGGTGACCATCGGCGAGAACGGCGTAACCGAGGCCGACATCCTGGTCCATGACGAGACCAACAAGATGATCGCGACCCTGCTGGCCCATATGGAACCGCCGACCATGCCGGTGGCGCTGGGCGTGATTTACTGCGCGCCGATGCAGAGCTACGATGACGAAGTTCGCGAACTGGTGCGGGAGCACACCCCGCCGGAGAAGCCGGACTTTAACAATCTACTGCGCGCCGGACGGACCTGGACCGTCGACTGACCGACCGGCGCACGGGGAAGGGCAGAATATGACCATCACCGTCGCCATCATCGGTTCCGGCCCCGCCGGGTTCTATACCGCGGATGCTCTCGTCAACGCCGCCTGCGACATTCAGGTCGATATCATCGAGCGTCTTCCGACGCCCTATGGCCTGATTCGCGGCGGCGTGGCGCCGGATCATCAGACGACCAAGAAAGTCGCCCATAAGTACGAACGTACGGCGCTGTTCGACACCGTCCGCTATTTCGGCAATGTCGAGGTCAACAAGGACATCTCGCTGGCCGAACTGCGCGAGATGTATGACGCCGTGGTTCTGGCCGTCGGCGCGCCGAGCGACCGCAAGCTGACCATCCCCGGCGCCGACAAGGAAGGCGTGCACGGCTCCGCCGCGTTCGTGGGTTGGTACAACGGCCATCCTGATTTCCGCGATCTGGAGCCGGACCTCAACACCAAGGCCGCCGTGGTTATCGGCAACGGCAACGTGGCGCTGGACTGCGCGCGGGTGCTGGTGCGTTCGCGCCATGGCATGGCCCAGGCCGATATCGCCGGGCACGCCATGGACATGATCGAAGCGGCCCCCCTGACCGATGTCTACATGACGGGTCGGCGCGGACCGATCGACGCCAAGTTCACCAATGTCGAGCTGCGCGAACTGGGCGACTTGGAACAGGCCGTGCCCCTGGCCCGGTCCGAACAATTGCCCGATAGCGTGCCGGACGACCTGCCGCCCCGCGACAAGCGCCTGGCCGAACGCAATCTGGCGTCGTTGCGCGAGTACGCTAAAAACGACCCGGCGGCCAAACCGAAGCGGATCCATATCGAGTTCTTTGCCCAGCCGGTCTCGATCCTGGGCGGCGATCACGTCGAGGCCGTGGCCTTCGAGCGGACCCGCGTCGTCGATGGCCGGGCCGAAGGCACGGGCGAAATTTTCGAAATCCCCTGTGGTCTGGTGATCGCCGCCATCGGCTATCGGTCCGACCCGATCGAAGGTGCGCCGTTCGACGACAAGGCCGGCATCATCCCCAACGACAACGGCCGGGTCGATGACGGCCTCTACGCCGTGGGCTGGATCAAACGCGGGCCGAGCGGGGTGATTTCATCCAATCGGCCCGACGGCCTGACCGTCGCCGAATACATCTGCGAGGACTTCAAGGCGCTCGCCGGCACCCATGGCAAGCCGGGCCGCACGGCGCTGGAACCATTGTTGAAAGAGCGCGGCGTGCGCGCCGTGTCGTTCGACGATTGGAAGAAAATCGAAGCCGCCGAGATCGCCCGCGCCGGCGGCAGCGACCGCCCCCGCGATAAGTTCGTTTCCGTCCCCGACATGTTGAAAGTGCTGGACCGCTAGGGCGGCCTGCGCGATACACTGCCCTTCCCCCCAACAGACGCGCGAGCGAACTATGAGTGACGGATACGCCGGAGACATCAGCCCCGAAGACGCCTGGAAAGTTCTGGAAACAGACCCCAAGGCGGTGCTGGTCGACGTGCGCACCCATGCGGAATGGGCCTATGTTGGACTGCCCGACGTGTCCTCCCTGGGCAAGGATCTGAAGATGATTTCCTGGGTCCTGTTCCCCAAGGGCGACATCAATACTGAATTCGTCGATGACCTGGAGGATCAGGTCCCGGATCAGGACGCGACCGTGCTGTTCCTGTGCCGATCCGGCGTGCGCTCCATCGCCGCCGCCCAGGCCGCGACCCAGGCGGGCTACGCCAAATCGTTCAACATTCTGACCGGGTTCGAAGGCGACAAGGACGACGCCCAGCATCGCGGCACCGTCGGCGGCTGGAAGGTCGCGGGCCTGCCCTGGGTTCAGAAGTAGCCCCGCTCCGGGGCGGTTCCTGCCGGGCAGGCCGCAGTGGCCGTCAGCCCTTGGCCGCGGCCAGCCCCCGCATCAAATCTTCCTTCAGGTCCTCGGCGTCTTCCAGGCCGACCGACAGGCGGATCAGGCCGTCGCCGATGCCCAGCGCCTCGCGCTCTTCCGGCGTCAGGCGCTGGTGCGTCGTGGTCGCCGGATGGGTCGTCAGGCTCTTGGTGTCGCCCAGGTTGTTGGAGATGTCGATCAGGTCCAACGCGTTGAGGAAACGGAACGCCGCCGCCTTGCCGCCCTCAAGCTCGAACGCCAGCATGGTCGAGCCGCCGGACATCTGCTGCATCGCCAGGTCGTGCTGCGGATGGGATGCCAGGCCGGGGTAAAGAACCTTGACGATTCCCGCCTGCCCTTCCAGAAATTCGGCCAGCGCGCGGGCGTTGATGCAATGCTGATGAACGCGGATGTTCAAGGTTTCCAGACCCTTCAGCATCGACCAGGCATTGAACGGGCTGATCGCCGGGCCGGTATGGCGCATCCAGGGCACCAGATGGTCGTTGTAATATTCTTCGTCGTTGGTCAGCAGCGCGCCGCCCATGCAGCGGCCCTGGCCGTCGATATGCTTGGTCGTCGAATACATCACGATATCGGCGCCCAGTTGCAGCGGCTTTTGCAGGACCGGGGTCGCGAACACGTTGTCGACGATCAGCCGCCCGCCCGCCTTATGCGTCAGGTCGGCGACGGCGCGTACGTCGATGATATCGAGGCAGGGGTTCGACGGCGTTTCCAGGAACACCGCGGTCACCGGCTTGGACAACGCCTGTTCCCATTGCGAAAGGTCCGTGCCGTCGACCAGCACGGTTTCGACACCGTATTTGGTCAACAGGTCCTGGATCACATACAGGCACGAGCCGAACAACGCGCGCGAGGCGACGACCCGGTCGCCGGCCTTCACCAGGCTACCCAGGGAGCCGAACATTGCCGCCATACCGCTGGCGAAGGCCATGCCGTAAGTAGCCCCTTCCATCAGCGCCAGACGCTTTTCGAACATCACGACCGTCGGATTGGCGTAGCGCGAATAGATAAAGCGATCGACCTCGCCCTTGAACGCCTGCTCCGCCTGTTCCGCCGAGCCGTAAACGAAACCCGAGGTGGTGAAGATGGCTTCCGAGGTTTCCTCGAAATTGGACCGCATGGTCCCGCCGCGCACCATTTTGGTCGCGGGGCGCCAGGCCGAAGAAGGGTTGTTATCGTCGCTCATTCTACGCTCTCCAAATTTCCGGGACGGGCCCGGCATAAAAAAACCCCGACCACCGAACGAAACAGGGTCAGGGCAAGAGAGCCACAGACCGTTTAGCGTTGTTTTTTTAACGTGGCCGCAAGCTGGTCGGACAAATCACCACGAAGCCGGACCATACACCCGGCCCGGAAAACGTCAAGTGCCAACGGCGAAGGCTGTCGCCCTCGCCGCCGCCTGAGAGTAATCTGCGCCACCACCGAAGGAGACCATTCCATGCCCCCAACGTCACCGTCGCCTCATACCGGAACCTGCCGCTGCGGGCAGACCCAGGTCGAGGTTTCGGCCCCGCCGGTCATGACCTCGGCCTGTCATTGCCGGGGCTGCCAACGGATGAGCGCCAGCGCGTTTTCCCTGTCGGCGATGGTGCCGACGGCGGCGTTCCGCGTGACCAAGGGGACGCCGGTCAAGGGCGGGGCCCAGGGCCCGCAGTTGGATCATTATTTCTGCCCGGAATGCAAAACCTGGATGTTCACGCGGATCGTCGGCATGGACGATCTGGTCAATCTGCGCCCCAGCCTGTTCGACGTGGTCGAATGGCTTCGACCGTTCATCGAAACCATGACGGCGGAAAAGCTGCCCTGGGCGACGACCCCGGCGCGGCACAGCTATGCAGGCTTTCCCCCGGTCGAGGATTTCCAGAAATTGATCGAGGCCTTCGCGGCGGAGCGCTGACGGCTGGAACTGGGTGGCCCGTTACTTGCCGCCGCCCGCCGATTTGCCGATCACATGGCGGACCCGGCGCACCCCGAACCAAATGCCGCCGACCACCGGCACGAACGCCACCAGAACGACGATATAGGGATCAAACGGCGACAGGCCCGCCGTCTTCGCCCCCTTGGCCAGGTAGGACACCAGCGACAGCAGATAGTAGCTGATGGCCACGACCGACAGGCCTTCGACCGTTTCCTGCAAGCGCAATTGCAGGCGCGCCCGCCGGTTCATGGATTCCAGCAGGTCGCGGTTCTGGGCTTCGAGCGCGACGTCGACCCGCGTGCGCAACAGCGAGGTCGCCCGCGCCACCCGGCCCGACAGGCTTTCCAGCCGCGCCGACAGGTTTTCGCAGGATTCCATGGCAGGGGCGACCCGACGGTCGAGGAAATCCATCGACGGGGGAAACCCGTCCATCCGTTCTTCGCGCATCGAATCCATGCGCCGCTTGATCAGCTCGTGATAGGCCCGCGCGGCGGCGAAGCGATAGGCGGTGGCGACGTTGACGGCCTCGATCTCCGCCGCCAGGGCCGAAATTTCATCCAGCAGCTGGCGTTCGTTTTCGACGCCTTCGCGCGTGCCCAAGCGGGCGATGGCCCCGCCCAGCTGTTTTTCGATGGCGGCCAGACGCGGGCGCGATTCCTTGGCCAGGGGAAAGGCCAGCATGGCCATCATCCGATAGGTCTCGATTTCCAGAATCCGCTGGACCAGGCGGCTCAGGGTCGGGCGGCTGATATCGTCGCGGGCGTCCAACAGGAAGCGATGGAAGCCGTCGGCATGCAGTTGATAGTCGGTCCACAGCCGGACCTTGCCGCCGGACACGACGGAGCCCGTGACCGGGTTGTTGTCGAACAGGCCCGTCAGCTCAGCGACCGGGCGCTGCGCCCCGCCGCTGGCCTGCACCGCCACATGGCAGGCGGCAATGACCTGGCCCGGCAGGTTGGACAGCCAATCCTTGGGCAGGGAATCGATCGCCGTGCCCTTGAACGGGGTCGCGAATTCGCCGGGCCGAATGATGGTGAAGGTCGAAAATTCCGTATGGCGCTCCCACTTCAGGCGCACCTCGCCCAATTCCGCCGAAAAATGGGTCGCGTCCGCCGGCGGCGGAGCGACGCGGAAATGTTTGCACAGGGCTTCCAGGTGGGCGACATGGGTGGCCATGCCGTCCTCGCCTGAAATCAGGGCGATGTGCGAAACCTGCGCCGGGGCGGCCACCTCCGCCGGGGGGCGGGCGTGGATCTCTTCGGCCAGGACGCGGCGTAGGGGATGTTCCTTGAACATATGCGACCGTATACGCGAAAATGACTGACTCGAAATAACGAAACCGGGTTCTTATATAACCGGAAGCGGCCCCTCGCGGCCCCAATTATTTTTAAGACTTAGGGATCACCATGACCGACCTAGCCGCCACCGACGATCTGTTCTTCAACCGCACCGGCATGGACCGCGCGCGGGTGCAGGGCCTTTTGGACGATGCCCTGACCGGCATGGACGACGGTGAATTGTTCCTGGAATACCGGCAGTCGGAAACGCTGGTTCTGGACGACGGGCAGATCAAGACCGCCAACTTCGACACGGCGCAAGGCTTCGGCCTGCGCGCCATCGCGGGCGAAAGCACCGGCTATTCCCATGCCTCGGACCTGTCCGAAGCGGCCATCGCCCGCGCCGCCGAAACGGTCAAGGCCGTGCGCCGGGGCCATACCGGCACCCTGGCCGCCGCCCCGCAGGGCACCAACCGCGCCCTGTACATGGACGACAATCCCCTGGCCATGGTCGATTTCCAGGAAAAGGTCGAACTGCTGCGCGCCATCGACGCCTATGCCCGCGGCAAGGACGACCGCGTGCGTCAGGTTTCGGCCTCGATCTCCGGCAATTGGCAGGCGGTGCAGATCGTCCGCGTCGGCGGCCACCGCGTCGCCGATATCCGCCCCCTGGTGCGGATGAACGTCTCGGTCGTGCTGGAACAGGACGGGCGCATGGAAACCGGCAGCTTCGGCACCGGCGGGCGCGTGACCTATGAGCGCTACATGGACCCGGCCAATTGGAAGGGCGTGGTCGACGAGGCCTTCCGCCAAGCCGAGGTCAATCTCCAGTCTGTTTCCGCCCCGGCGGGCGAAGTGCCGGTGGTGCTCGGCCCCGGCTGGCCCGGCATCCTGTTGCATGAAGCCATCGGCCACGGTCTGGAAGGCGACTTCAACCGCAAGAAGACCTCGGTCTTTTCCGGCCTGATGGGCCAGCGCGTCGCCGCCCCCGGCGTGACCGTGGTCGACGACGGCACCATTCAGGACCGGCGCGGCAGCCTGACCATCGACGACGAAGGCACCCCCGCCGAGAACACCGTGCTGATTGAGGACGGCATCCTGAAAGGCTATATGCAGGACCGCACCAACGCCCGCCTGATGGGCATGGCCCCGACCGGCAACGGACGGCGCGAAAGCTTCGCCCATCAGCCCCTGCCGCGCATGACCAATACCTACATGCTGGGCGGCGACAAGGAGCCGGAGGAAATCCTCAAATCGGTCAAGAAGGGCGTCTACGCCGTGTCGTTCGGCGGCGGACAGGTCGATATCACCTCCGGCAAGTTCGTATTTTCCTGCACCGAGGCCTATGAGATCGAAAACGGCAAGGTCGGTCGCCCGCTGAAGGGCGCCACGCTGATCGGCGACGGCAAGGACGTGCTCAACCACGTCGCCATGGTCGGCAACGACATGGAACTCGACCCCGGCATCGGCACCTGCGGCAAGGACGGCCAAGGCGTCCCCGTCGGCGTCGGCCAGCCGACGCTGCTGATCGATCAACTCACCGTGGGTGGGACCGGGGCGTAGTCTGGCCTGGCTGACAGATCGCGGACGTACATAACTCGGTTTTTTCCGCGAGTAAGAATTCAAGAAAAATTTTTGGCTCGGCGTCATCGGCTGTCATACCGCCGCCCGTCTCGTGGCGACGCGCCACACCCTTATTAGGCGAAAAATTATATTGCAAATGTATGACAAGGACTCATTAAATAAGAAATAATTGATATTAATCTTGAGAAGCTGGGAAAGATCCATGACCTATTACCATCGCATCGCGCGGGAAGTGAAAAACACCAAGAATTATTTTCTCAATTGGCCGTCGAACGAGCCGATAAAGCTTGGCGATTACGGCTTTTATCGTGGGCGCCGCGTCGAATTTGATTGGCAAGGTAATTTGTCATCGTATGGCATCGATCTGGATGTCCAAAAAGACGACCTACCTATGTCTGAGTCCTGTCGGTCGTCCGGTTCCGTGAATGTCGCGTTTGACACCTCGGCCGGGACACCTGCTTCAGCAACGTT
>CAXGUG010000101.1:0-13579 GCA_964012715.1 uncultured Rhodospirillaceae bacterium
GGTATTGCGGCGCGAACATCGCGTCGGATCGCAGGGCCTCCGCCGCATGCCACGGCCAGCGCGGGTCGTAGAGCATGCCTCGGGCCAGGGCCACCATGTCGGCCTGTCCAGAAACAATCACGGTTTCGGCCTGGAACGGATCGGCGATCTTGCCCACGGCCATCACGGTCATCTCTGTTGCGCGGCGGATTTCGGCGGCGAAGCCGGTCTGATAACCCGGTCCGGCCGGAATCTGCTGTTGCGGAGAATTCCCGCCCGACGACACGTCGATGAACACGCAGCCGCGCTTTTCCAGTTCCTGAGCGAAGGCGACCGTATCGGCGAGGTTCCAGCCGCCGTCGACCCAATCGGTCGCCGAAACCCGCACGCCCAGCGGATAACCCGCCGGGCAGACCGCGTGGACGGCTTCGAACACTTCCAACGGAAACTTCATGCGTCCGGCCAGATCGCCGCCATAGGCGTCGTTGCGCTGGTTGCTCAGGGGCGACAGAAATTGGTGCAGCAGATAGCCGTGGGCGGCATGCAGTTCGATCACGTCGTAGCCCAGGCGCAAGGAACGGCGCGCAGCATCGACGAACGCGGTTTTGATCCGCGCCAGCCCCGCATCGTCCAGGGCCTGGGGTGTCGGCGCGGTCGGCGCATAGGGCACGGCGGACGCACTTTCGGTTTGCCACGCACGGGGATCGTCGGCGGGCAGGGGCGTGCCGCCCTTCCACGGAACCTCTGCCGAGCCCTTACGCCCGGCATGGGCCAGTTGAATGCCGATCTTGGCGCTGCCGAAATCGCGGTAGAATTCAATCACCCGCGCCATGGCGGCTTCCGTTTCGTCGGAATACAGCCCGACGCATCCCGGGGTGATCCGCCCTTCGGGTTCAACGCCGGCTGCTTCGGTAATGACCAGCCCGGCCCCGGACAATGCGAATTGCCCCAAATGGACGAGGTGCCAGTCGTTCATTACGCCGTCATGGGCGGAGTACTGGCACATCGGCGCGACAACGACGCGATTGGGCAGGTCCAGATTGCCGAGGCGGATCGGCGAGAAAAGCTGGCTGGGCATGGCGGTCCCTTGATTCTATGCAGGTTCGGGGTGGTGTCGAAGGAGATTTCGACGGGGGATTGCCGGAAGGTTAGTGCATGATCCGGCCCTGCACAAATGGGGCTTCGCCCGGCTACTGACAACCCATGCTTGGGCGACAGGCCACCATGGGTTATAGGACGGCCATGCGGGATTTCGACGTCATCATTATCGGCGGCGGCGCGGCGGGGCTGATGTGCGCCGCCGGTGCGGTGCGGCGTGGGCGGCGAGTCCTGGTGCTGGAAAAGAACGCGAAGGTCGGCGAGAAAATCCGTATCTCCGGCGGCGGGCGGGCCAATTTCACGAACCTGCATGCCGCACCGGCCAATTATCTGTCTGACAATCCCCGGTTCTGCGTGTCGGCGCTGAAGCGCTACAGCCAGCGCGATTTCATCGCCTTGGTCGAAAAGCACGGCATCGCCTATCACGAAAAGACCCTGGGGCAGCTGTTCTGCGACGACAGCGCGCAGCAGATCATCGACATGCTGTTGGCCGAGGCGCGGGGTGCCGACATCCGTACCGCCGTCGCCGTGACGGAGGTTTCCCGGGACGGCGAGGGCTTTGCCGTCAAAACCGACAAGGGCGATTTCACCGCAGAAGCGGTAGTCATCGCGACCGGCGGCCCGTCGATCCCCAAGATGGGGGCCAGCCGCTTCGCTTACGGCGTTGCCCAGCGGTTCGGTTTGCGGGTTGTGCCGCCGCGTCCGGGGCTGGTTCCGCTGACGTTCGAGCCTGCCATGTTGGAACGGCTGAAGGGCTTGTCCGGCGTGGCGGTCGAGGCGACGGCGACCCTGGGAAAGACCCGCTTCCGCGAGGCGTTTTTGTTCACCCATCGGGGGCTGAGCGGCCCAGTGATTCTGCAAATCTCGTCCTATTGGCAGGCGGGGCAAGCGGTGGTGCTGAACCTATTGCCCGATTTGGACTTGTTCGAGATGTTGAAGGAAACCAAACACAGCCAGCCGAAGCGCGAGGTTCAGGCGCTCCTTTCCGATCTGTTGCCGAAAAGCCTGGCGCAGCGGCTGTGCGAGTGGACCGGCCTGTCGGGGCGGCTGGCGGACATTCCGGACAAGAAGCTCCGCGCCCTGGGCGAGCAGGTCAACGCCTGGGCCGTTACGCCGAACGGAACCGAAGGCGAGCGCACGGCGGAAGTCACCGTCGGCGGCGTCGATACCCGCGATTTGTCGTCGAAAACCATGGAGGCGCGCGAGGTCCCGGGCCTGTATTTCATCGGCGAGGCCGTGGATGTGACCGGCCATTTGGGCGGGTTCAATTTCCAATGGGCCTGGGCTTCGGGCCATGCCTGCGGCGAGGTCGTCTAATGGGGCTGCACGCAGGCTGCATTGTCGTCGCTAGAGGCCCGGAAATCCTCGATATAACGGTGCAGGCAGTTCAGGAACGTTTCGGCGTCCTTAGTCATGATCTGGCCTTTCGGCGCGATATAGCCGTAGAGCAGCCAATGGGGCGGGTCTAGCGGTCGCACCGCCATGCCGCGCGGGTCCAGCGCCGCCACGGACAATCGGTCCATCAGTGCGATCCCGGCGCCGTCGCGGGCCATCTGCGCCGCCAGGTAGGACGATGTCGTCTCGATGGCATAGCGGGGAGAGACCCCACCGGATCGGAAGAATTCATCCGTTTGTTGCCGCCCGAAATGGTTCGGCTGCATACCGATGATCGGTTCCTGGGCCAGATCGTCCGCCGTCAGGGCGGCTTTGCGGGCGTGGGGATGATCCGTCGCCAACACGGCTTCCATCCGGACGTTGCAGACGGGCGTGTTCTCGATCGGCAACAAGGAATGCGTGACCGGCAGGCTGGCGATGCCCAGGTCATAGCGGGCGATGCCGGATCTGTTTTCCAACTCGAACCGGGACAGGACGTCGACCACGCATTTCACATCCGGGTTTTCGCGCCGCATCAGGGCCAGGGCGGGGGCGACCAGGGCCGCGCCGACGCGGGGCCCGGTGACGAGACGTAAGGGATTATCGGTGCCGGTTCGGATGTTGGCGGCGATATGGGGCAGTTCCTCGATCCCATCCAGGATATGGCGGGTTTCGCGGTGGAACTGTTCGCCCGCGGCGGAGACGATCAAACTGCGCCGGGAGCGGTCGAACAGCCGCAATCCTGTCTCTGCTTCTAGTAGAGAGATCAAGCGACTCACCGCCGGCTGACTGAGGTTCATCGCCTCGGCCGCGGCGGCCAGGGAACCCTGGGAAACGATCAGCCGAAAGGCCCGCAGAGCCTTGAAATTCATTGAATCTCCGATTCAAGAATGAGTCGTAATCATCTGAAATTTCATGAAGTTTACTCAATAAATCGAAAATACTGAAGAGTGCTTCATTAGTTTCGAATTTTCTTTTGAAATCTCTTTGTGCAGATTTGGTGCCGTCGCGGTCACCGCGACCTATGGGAGCAATCAAAACCTACGAAACATCCAAGACGAGGAGATCAATGATGCGTTTCCGTCGTTCCCCCCTTACTTCGAAAATCCTGACAGCAGTGGTTGTGGTCGCGGCCTTTGCCGGGCTGGCCCTGTCGGGTGCCGCGGTCCGGGCCGACGGCCTGCAGCCGACGGTCAAACATCTGAAGGTCGAAAAGCCGCAGCGCGTGCTGTTCATGGGCAACAGCTATCTCTACTACAACGACAGCCTGCACAATCACGTCCGCCGTATGGTCGCGGCGTCGGGCATCTACGGCATGAAGGACCTGAAGTACAAATCGGCGACGATCAGCGGCGGCATGCTGTTCGATCATGACATCGATAGCTACCTGACGCCGGGCAAGCTGCGGGTCAAGGATCCGTTCCAAGTCGTCGTTATGCAGGGCTTCAGCGCCGCCGCGACGAAAAAAGGCCATCCGCCCAAGTTCGCCAAGACGGTCGCCGAATTCGCTAAGAAGATCACGGCGGCGGGCGGTGAGCCGGCGCTGTACATGACCCACGCCTATGCCAAGAACCACAAGAAGTACGACCCGGAGATGATCCGGGCGATCGAGAAACTGTACGTGGAAACGGGCAACGCGACCGGTGCTTTGGTCATTCCCGTGGGCTTGGCGTTCGAGGAAGCCTTGAAGCGTAAGCCGGACCTGCAATTGCAGCAGAGCTATGACGGCTCTCATCCGGTGTTGGACGGAACCTATCTCGCCGCCTGCGTGGTGTTCGAAAGCCTGTACGGCGTTTCCCCCGTCGGAAATTCCTACGATTACTTCGGCAAGGTTGACAAAGAGATGGCCAAGTTTCTGCAAACCGTCGCGCATGACACGGTGCAGAAGTTCTACGGCCGGAAATAAATCAGCTGACGGAAACCGTTACCTGATGTCGAAGGCGATGGAGTGGCGCAAGCCTTCCTGAGTGAACGGCTTAACTCCATGCCAGACGTAGGATGGGAAAAGAACCAAGGTTCCCGATTGGGGCCGGATCAGGCGCCTGGTCCGGTTCTTTTCGCTGACGAAGGCGTCCGGCGGTGCGCCGAACTGGATACAGCCTTCGCCCGTTGCCCAGATTTCCTCGGGCAGGTCCGGGACCTTCACGTAGTAGACGCCCGACAGCCATCCTTCGTTATGAATGTGGCTGGCGTCGTATCCGGCACCGTACAGGATCGTCGACCAAGCGCCGGAGAACCGGAAATTCGGGTTGATATAGCGCAGGAACGGATGGTTCGGGTCTTCGCGCAGCGTGCTGATGAACTTCTGGATCGCTTCCGTGATCATACCTTCGACAACCTTGACCGCGCCCGTGGCGTTGCGGAACAAGTTGTTGGGAATCTGCGTGCCGCCGCGCATCGTTTGATCGAGGGGCAGGGAGCCTTGTTCGTGTCGCGGCTCCAACTCGGCGTGCAGGGCGTCGTTGAAGGCCGCCATGTCGGCATATCCGGGCGGGGTTTGTAGCTGTATGGCTACGACGTCTTTGTCGTAATCGACGAAGGCATCGACGGTGGGGTCGTCGGCTTCGACCATCGCGATGGTCATCGTCCCGAGGATGCTGCTCATCCGGGGTTGCTGTTGGTGGGCTTTTTGAAGCACCGGCACGGCTTCCGCCGGGCGACCGGCGCGGATCAAGCTCTGCCCGAAGCTTTCCAGAACCATCGGATCGTCCGGCGTCAACTCCACGGCCAGGGCGTAATGGCTCATGGCCTCATCGTGCTTGCCCAGCATGGACAGCGACCAGCCAAGGCAGGCCCGCGCCGTCGGCAGGTTCGGGTCGATTTCCAAGGCGCGGCGGAGAAGCGGTTCCGCCTGGGCGAATTTTTCGTCCTGCGCCAACTCCCAGCCGTATTGTTCATAGGCTTGACCGACGTCGGGCAGGGTTTCGATGGCCCAGCGAAAGGTGTCGTAGCTTTCGGCGTCCTGGCCCAAGGCAAGTTTGATGCCCTTGAATGTCTTATGCGCCTCGCCGTGCAAGGGATCGAGTTTGACCGCCGCCCAACAGTTTTCGACCGCGTCGTCATATTGCTCGAGCATGAACTGGATCGATGCCAGGGCTGCGTGGCTATCGGGAATCCCGCCGGAAACGGCGTTGGCTTTCTGAAGGCTGGCGACGGCGCCTTTAAGATCGCCATAGTCGCGCAAGGCGATGCCGTAGTTGTGCAGAACCTGCGGCTCGTCCGGAGTGATGCGCAACGCCGCCCGGAAATTCGCAATCGCGCCGTCCAGATCGTCCAGGCGCTGCAGGGCCATGCCCAGGTTGTTCATCATGTCGGCATTGTTGGGGGCCAGGGCCAAGGCGCGCTCGTAGCTCGTACGCGCGGCGACGATATTGCCCTGGTAGAACAAGGCCAAACCCAGATTATTGAAATAATTCGGGTTCTTGTCGTTCAGTCGGGTTGCCTGCTGTAACGCCTCGATCGCCGCCGGCAGGTTGCCGGACTGCAGCAAGGCGATACCCAGCAAGTGATGGGCCTCGGGGTGCTGGGGATTGTGGCGAATGAATTCGCCATACATCTGCACGGCTTGCGGCAGGCGGCCGGATTGATGGGCGGCGAAAGCGTCTTGCAGCGAAACCAAGTGATCCATCCTAGGTTCGTATGGGGCCAGGGGCGGCTACGGGTTTATCGCAGCCGGGCGTGTCATTCTAGCCGTTATCGCCGTTCGGGGTGATGGGGCGCATGCGGTCGTCGAAATCGTCCAGCGACGGAAAGGTCAGGGGCGTCAGGCTGTCCAGGTTGCGCAGTCGCGCCGCGTAGTCGTCCAGATATCCCGCCCGGGTCGCATCGTCCACGTAAGGCACGTGCCAGGCCACGAACGGCGGCAGGACCGTGGCGCCCGTATAGGCCAAAGTGCCCCGCAGCAGCGGCTTCAGCATCTCGTTCAACGGGCCGTGGATGCTGTCCGGGCCGTCGAACATATGTTCGCGCCCGCCCAGGGTGAGGGTCAACATAGCGCGCTTTCCGGCCAGGCCGCCCCGGTCGTAGAACCGCCGCCCGCCATAGACCAGGCCGGAGATCAGGACTCGGTCGATCCAGCCCTTGAGGATCGCCGGAACGGAAAACCAGTACAGCGGGAAATGCAGGATCAACAGATCGCACCACAGGAGCTTTTCGACTTCGGCCAGGATGTCCGGGGACAGGGTCTTGTTTTCCCACCCTTGGCGCTGTTCCAGGGCATAGGTCAGATAGTCCGGATCGGCGCGGTCGGTGAAGTCGTCCGGACCGGAGACAGGGTCGAAGCCCATGGCGTAAAGGTCCGAGACCTGTACCCCATATCCAAGCTCGTTAAGAATCCTGACGGAATGATCGCGCAACGCCGTGTTGAACGACTTCGGCTCCGGATGGGCGTGGACGATCAGGACGTTCATATACGAAACCGGTTTCGCAGGGCGAGCCCTACCAGGAACGCAAATACAACACTCAGTGATCCTTGGACTAATGTCAGGAAATGAACGAGATCGGGGGTCGATGACCCAAATAATGATTTTTCCAAGCCCGCAATACGTTTCATCGAGCCGGGAATAAAGGGTAGAACATGATTGGCAGAGTAAAGGAGGCCTTTAAGCCACGGTTCTCGTGAAATAGAAAGTTGCGTATATGTTGTTCCAAAAAAAATCCATGTAATAATAATAAATATAGATGGTCTTAGGATGCTTTGTCCGAATCCGCTGGTCCACTCATAGAGATAATTTGGTATTAACGATAATCCTTTTGTTTCATTTCCTCTTTTCGATTTTAATTCACACGCGAAAAAATAACTTTCTCGATCATAATCCCTAGAATTTGCAGCCATTTCTTTTAGCCGACGATATCGGACGACGTCTTTTTCATCGCTAGGTGATGTGTAAGGCACCTCAAGGCCATGTAAGGAGATGTGGCTTTGAAAATAACTGTTGTTAAAGTCAGGCGGCGTTTTGAAAATGCACTCATCTAAAACGAATGCGCCAATTGAATGGCACCCTAGAAACGCAGAATATCCATCAAATTGAGCGAACATAAATAAAGCATGGGATTGGAATTTTGTCCCGGTGAACACTGTCCGATTATAAAATTTAGATGAAATAAAACGCGATATCCCTTTGAATAAGATGTGATTAAATTCTGCATCTTTATAAAAATAACAAGATGAAAAATCGCAATCGTTTGTGAAGATAGATCCTGAGAACTTCACTTTTCCCTTAAATTTTGAATTTTTAAAAGAAATATAATTAAATTTTGCGTTTTTGAATAATGTTAGACCAGGAAAAATAAAATCTGAGAATTGAATGCTCTTCGTATCTGGCTGAGAAAAATCTACGTTCGAAAAATCCACGGTCCTATCTGGATTGCTGCTAGCCCATTCGTTCCAAGCGGCCGAGCCTTTGCGTGCTAGTTCTAACGCCTCCCTTCCACTGAGCGGTTTTGCTTTCTTACAATTTTCTTCACTCAAAGGGTCTTGAGTCATTCGTTAGCCAATTAAACAAAATTAAAAATCACAATATTTAGGTAATTATTAGTAGAGATAGATAATTCGTGCGAGCAAAAATAGTATTGCGCCTCATTCCGGCGGCGGCACCGCGCCGGTGCGCTCGACGATCAGGCCGTAGTGCTCGGTGCGGCGGTGGGCTTCGAACTTGAAGGTCGAGTTTTTCAGGAAGGCGCAGGCGTCCAGATCGCAATCGTGGACGATCACCTCGTCGTCCTCGGTCTCGGCTTCGGCCACGACCTGGCCGTCTGGATTGATGATGCAGCTGCCGCCCATCATGTGATAGCCGGGCTCTTCCTCGCCCGCCTTGGCCACGCCGACCACCCAGGTCGCGTTCTGATAGGCCCCGGCCTGCATCGATAGGCGGGAATGGTGCATGCGTAGTTCCGGGGTGTCCGGCCCGCCCAGGCCGTTCCACGACGGCGTGTTGTAACCCAGCATGATCAGCTCGACCCCTTGCAGGCCCATGACACGGTAGGTCTCCGGCCAGCGGCGGTCGTTGCAGATACACATGCCCATTACGCCGCCCATGGTGCGCCACACGGGAAAGCCCAGGTTGCCGGGCTCGAAGTAGCGTTTTTCCAGGTGCTGGAAGCTGCGCTCCGGCTCCAACTCGACATGCCCCGGCAAGTGGACCTTGCGGTACTTGCCGACCGTCTTGCCGTCTTTGTCGACCAGGATCTGGGTGTTGAAGTGATGGCCGTCGGGCGTCAGCTCCGCATAACCCAGGGAAAAGCCGATCTTGTTGTCGGCGGCGTAATCGAACAGCGGGCGCGTTGCGTCATTGGGCATCTCGCGCTCGAACCATTCATCCATTTCCGCGCGGTCCTCGGCATAGAACCGGGGGAAGAAGGTGGTCAGCGCCGTTTCCGTGAACACCACCAGGTCCGCGCCCTCGGACTTGGCCTTTTTCATCATCTCCAACAGGCGGGCGACGATGACCTGGCGGCTGTCGGATTCCAGGTTGGGGCCTTGCTGAGCGGCGGCGACGCGGACGATACGGGGCATGGATGATGGTCTCCGGTGGAAAGAATCGTGACGGGAGAGACTAGGAAGCCAGGTCCCGGTCGGCAAGATCAGAACAGAAGCGGCACCAGATAGAGCGCCGCCAAGGCGATCGCCGCCGTTGCCGCGATGTTCAGGAAAACCCCCGCCGTGCACATGTGGACCACCGCCAACCGCCCCGCGGCGAAGACGATGGCGTTGGGCGGTGTCGCGACCGGCATCATGAAGGCGCAACTGGCGGCCAGGGCCACGGGCACGGCGAATACCATCGGATCGAAACCCAGGCTTCCGGCCAGGCTGGCGGCGACGGGTATGAACACCGCCGCGGTGGCGGTATTGCTGGTGATCTCGGTCAGGAACACGACCAAGCCCGTGATCGCCAGCAGCAGCACGACCAACGGCAGCGCGCCGCCGGTCGCCACCAGATCCCCCAGCCATTGCGCCAGTCCGGTCGATTGGATCGCCCCGGCAAGGCTCAGCCCGCCGCCGAACAGAATCAAAATGCCCCAGGGCAGCCGCGCCGCATGGTCCCAATCCAACAGGAACGTGCGGGTTTTGAGGTCGACCGGAATGGCGAAGGCCAGAACCGCGCCGATCAGGGCGATCCCGGTGTCGCCGACCGGCACCAGATTGTCGATCAACGGGCGGAACATCCAGGCCAAGGCGACGGCGGTGAACAACACGGCGGTCAGGGCCTCGCCCCGGCTGATCGGGCCCAATTCGCCGCGGGCGCGGGCGATGCCGTGGCGGACCGGCGCCAGGGGCAGGTCGTCGGCCCGGTACAGCACCCGCGCCAACAGGAACCATGCCACGACCAGTAGAACCAGCGCGACCGGCAGGCCCAGGGCCATCCAATGGACGAAACCGATCTCGACCCCATGGTTCTGGGCCATGTATCCGGCCAGGAAGGCGTTAGGCGGGGTGCCGATCAACGTCGCCACGCCGCCGATGCTTGCGGCATAGGCGATGGCCAGCAACAGACAGCGGGCGAACCGTTCGTTGGCGCCGGGGGCGCGGTCGTCGTCGAATTCGTCGGTCGTGGTTACGGCGGAAACCTGCCCGTCGTCGATGAAGGCGATGACGCTGAGCGCGATGGGAACCATCATCAGGGTCGTCGCGGTATTGCTGACCCACATGCTCAGCAGGGCCGTCGCCGCCATGAAGCCCGCGGTTAGGCGTGCGGGTTCGCTTCCGGCCACGGTGATGATGCGGATCGCGATGCGCTTGTGCAGGTTCCACCGTTCCATCGTCAGGGCGATCACGAACCCGCCCAGGAACAGGAAAATCAGCGGATGGGCATAGGCCGCTGTGGTGGCTTTGACGGTGCCGACACCGAAAATCGGAAACAGGATCGCGGGCAGCAGGGCGGTGGCGGGCAGGGGAACTGCCTGGGTCAGCCACCACACCGCCATCCAGGCTGCGACGGCGGCCACGGTCCAGCCCCCGGCGCTGAGGCCCTCGGGCGGGGCCTGGATGCTAAGGGCGATGAACAGGACCGGGCCGAGCACCAATCCCGCCGGACCAAGACCGCTGGTCCAGCGTTGCTTGCGATGGGCGGCATGGGCGGTCGACGGGTCTTCACTGGGCGGTTGGGGCATCGAAACTCCGGGGTTTGCCTGCGGCGCGGGGAGGCTTAAGTTTAGAAGCCTATTCCGAAAACAGGAAATCCAGATGACAGCCGAGCAACCGGACACCTCCGAAGCCGCCGTTGGCACCCGCCGCCTCAAGGGTTTCGCCCTGCATTTGATGATCTACTTTCTCGTCGTCGTCGGTTGCGCCGTCCTGAACTATCTGAAGACGCCGAACGACCTGTGGTTTATCTACCCGATGGTGGCTTGGGGCGCGCCCTTGGCCCTGCATGCGGCATTCGTGATGGGCTTGTTCGACGGATTGACCAAGGGCGGGCAGGGGCGCGGGTAAAGACCTGCCGTTACGGCATCAAGGGCTTCGAAGGGGAAGCCGATCGCCACTAGTAGAATTCCCCGAATTTTGCGCTGCAATGCGATTTAATATCGGTTACACCAGTGGCGGAATCTGAAGAACGACCGCTTCAAGGTCACAAGGAAAACAGCCGAGGCCGGCCAACATGTTTAAAAAAATCCTGATAGCCAACCGCGGCGAAATCGCCTGCCGCGTCATGAAAACCGCGAAGAAGATGGGCATCCAGACGGTTGCCGTCTATTCCGATGCCGACAAGATGGCCCTGCATACGGAAATGGCCGACGAAGCCGTTTACATCGGTGCGTCGCCGTCGTCGGAGAGCTATCTGGTCATCGACAAGATTTTGGAAGCGATCGAGAAGACCGGCGCGGATGCGGTGCACCCCGGTTACGGCTTCCTGTCGGAAAACGCCAAATTCGCCGAGGCCCTGGCCAAGAAGGGCGTGGCCTTCATCGGCCCGCCGGTCGGCGCGATCAACGCCATGGGCGACAAGATCGAATCCAAGAAGCTGGCCGAAAAGGCCAACGTCAGCGTCGTTCCCGGCCATACGGAAGCCGTGTCCGACCCGGATATGGCGGTCGAGATCGCGAACAAGATCGGCTATCCCGTGATGCTCAAGGCATCGGCGGGCGGCGGCGGCAAGGGCATGCGTATCGCCCATAACGACGCCGAATGCCGCGACGGCCTGGAACGCGCCCGGTCCGAGGCCGCGTCCAGCTTCGGCGACGACCGCGTGTTCGTTGAAAAATTCATTGTTGAGCCGCGCCATATCGAAATTCAGGTGCTGGCCGACAAGCACGGCAACTGCGTTTATCTGAACGAGCGCGAATGCTCGATCCAGCGCCGTCATCAGAAGGTTCTGGAAGAAGCGCCGTCGCCGTTCCTCGATGAGGCGACCCGCAAAGCCATGGGCGAACAGGCTGTGGCCCTGTCCAAGGCCGTGGATTACTGCTCCGCCGGGACGGTGGAGTTCATCGTCGACAAGGACAAGAACTTCTACTTCCTGGAAATGAACACCCGCCTGCAGGTCGAACACCCGGTGACCGAATACATCACCGGTCTGGATCTGGTCGAACTGATGATCCGCGTCGCCGCGGGCGAAAAGCTGCCGTTCACCCAGGCCGAGGTGCCGCTCAAAGGGTGGTCGATCGAAGCCCGCATCTACGCCGAGGATCCGTTCCGCAACTTCCTGCCGTCGACGGGCCGACTGGTGCGCTATCGCCCGCCCGCCGAAACGGACAAGGTGCGCGTCGATACCGGTGTGTTCGAAGGCGGCGAAATCTCCATGTTCTATGACCCGATGGTCGCCAAATTGGTGACCTACGGCGCCGACCGCAACGCCGCCATGGATGAAATGGCGCGGGCGCTCGACCGCTTCCAGATCGAGGGCGTGGCCAACAACATCGCCTTCCTGGCGGCGCTGATGGCGCACAAGCGGGTGCGCTCGGGCGATTTCTCGACCAACTTCATCGCCGAGGAATACCCCGAAGGCTTCAACCCGCAGGATGCCGTCCATGACGATCCGGCGCTGACCGTCGCCGTCGCCGCCGCCATGCATCGCGCCTATCAGGACCGCGCCGCGCTGATTTCCGGCCAGGTCGAAAACCATACACGCAAGGTTCCGGCGACCTGGGTCGTCGTGCTGGGCCGCGATCCCTATCCGGTCAGCGTGACTCCGACCGACGGCGGTTACGACGTGACCCTGGACGGCAAGACCCTGGCGCTGCGGACCAATTGGAAGCTGGGTGAAACCCTGATGGAACTGACCTTGGACGGTGCGGAGCGCAGCGTGCAGGTCGGTCGCCTGGATATCTCCTACCGGATCGTCCATGCCGGAACCGAGGCCCGGGCCCTGGTTCTGAGCCCCGAGACAGCGGAGCTTTATAAGCACATCCCTGAAAAGCTGCCGCCTGATACCTCCAAGCTGCTGATGTCGCCGATGCCGGGCCTGTTGGTCTCGTTGGCGGTCGAGGTCGGACAAGAGGTCAAGGCCGGGGAAGAACTGTGCATCCTCGAGGCCATGAAGATGGAAAACGTCATGCGCGCCGAAAAAGACGCCGTGGTGAAGGAAATCAAGGCCGCAGCAGGTGACAGCCTGATGGTCGACCAAATCATCCTGGAATTCGAATAAGCGAGGGTTCCGCCATGTCCCGGGCCGTCCGTGTTGTCATTTCCGGACGGGTGCAGGGCGTGTGGTATCGCGGCTGGACCTGTGAGCAGGCGGGCGTGCTCGGCCTGACAGGCTGGGTGCGGAACCGTCGCGACGGCACGGTCGAAGCCCTGTTGATGGGCGATCCCGATCTTGTGGAAGCAATGATTGCCCGTTGTCATGACGGGCCGCCCGCCGCGCGGGTGATCGATATCCGTGTCGAGACGGCGGAAGTCGATCATGGAGTGTCCGGATTCGAAGCCCGGCCGACGGTCTAAGACCGCCGGCCGGCTCGGTGCCCCAGGATCAAGAAGGTGGGGTCAAGCGTGTTGGATCAGGCGGCGCGGACGCCACCCAGGAACTTCTCGACCTGAACTTTCAGATGATCGGCCTGCGTATTCAAGGAACTGGCGACGCTGGTCACCTGGGTCGCGGCGGTGCCGGTTTCACCGGCGGATTGCGTGACCTCGATGATGTTGGTCGTCACTTCCTGGGTGCCTGCGGCGGCCTGTTCGACGTTGCGGGCG
>CAXGUG010000102.1:0-13535 GCA_964012715.1 uncultured Rhodospirillaceae bacterium
TCAGGCAATCTTATAGGCGAGCCGGATCAGAACTTCTTTCAAGAAGATGATCCCCAGGATCAGCACGACAGGCGACAAATCCAGCCCGCCCAGGTTGGGCAGGAACGCCCGGATCCGCCCCAGCAGCGGCTCGGTCGCGCGGTAGCAGAAATCCCCGACCATGTAGACGAAGCGGTTCGAGGTATTGACCACGTTGAAGGCCACCAGCCAGCTCAGGACCACGCCGATAAGAACGACCCACATATATAAGTTTAAGGCAATCAGCAGGATCGAGATGACAGGGCCGGTAATAACGTCCATTGGGGTCTCCGAAGTTGCGCGCGCAGGGGCCGAACAAACGTAGGCGGAAGGACCCGCCGTCGCAAGGTTTTAGCCTGAAACCGCTGCTTGACAGAGGACGATGCCGGAAGCATTATCCGGCCTCCCATTCGGCTGGCGGACCGGTTTTGACCGCGCCCCGGCCAACACCCGGGAAATCCGCCGCCAGGCAGCGACCTGGCGCGATTCTTGTGGGGCTGTAGCTCAGATGGGAGAGCGTCGCGTTCGCAATGCGAAGGTCAGGGGTTCGATTCCCCTCAGCTCCACCATTTCCCCCGCGCTTACGCCGCCCCAAATCCAGTCACCCGATTTTCCCTCTCCGCCCCTCGGCCGGGCCGCAGGTCATAATTCTGTATTCAGATAGACCTATTCCCCTGAATAGATGTATTACCAAAATATAGGTTGTCGGCTATCACAGTTGGTACCTATATTTAAAAACCGTGGATTCAAAGTCATGGAAAACGGTTATTTTTCAGACAAATAAAGGTACACTATATTTAATTTGAATATTAAATATAAGTACAAAATATAATAACAAAAAACCAACTAGTCTGCGCTCGCCGGGAAGCTAGAAAAGGCGAAGACTAACAGCCTTAGGGAGGTGTGCCATGAGATTGGCGCGTTCCGTTTTGTCTTGCTTCCAAACCCGTCGCCGAGGGCTCCGAGATGATTAAATCTGGAGACATGCCCTCGGTCGACCTGGCCATCGGCCCCCAGGAAGGCGACCAGTCGCGATTTTTTATCCGCGCGCTTCCGATTGCCGTGATGGTCACCGTTTTCGTGATGGCCGCGACCTTTTTCTACGTCGAACGGACAGAGAAAACGCGCCTGGCCATGGATGCCGCCTATTCGGTTCAGAGCGTAGCCGACACCTTCCGGCGGAAGATCGAAGCATCCGGCATCGATCTGGCCCTGTTGTCGCGCACGCCGGCCTTGGAGCGCTACGCCAATTATTGGAAAGAAAGGGACCGCGCGGAAGCGGAACAAGTCTTCCTGTCCGCCGCAAGGTTGTGGACCGCCTTCGCCCAGATCCGCTTCATCGATGCCTCTGGCATGGAGCGAATTCGCGTCGACCGGATCCGTGGAGCCGTCGCCGTCATCCCGCAAGATCGCATGCAAGACAAATCAGGGCGCGACTATTTCAAGAACGCCATCGCCCTGCCGCGTGGTTCCGTTTTCATGTCCAGGCTCGACTTGAACGTCGAACACGGACAGATCGAGGTCCCCTGGAACCCGATGATCCGCCTCGCCGCGCCTGTCTTCAACACGGATGGGCAGGCCGCCGGAATTTTCATCATCAACATACAGGCCAGCCATATCCTGGCGAGTTTCGCCAACTCGGAAATCACTGGCGCCCACGCCATCGGCGGCGCAAATCCGATGCTTCTGGCCGAAGACGGATCGTGGTTGACCGGTGCGCGCGACGAAAAGCTGTGGGGTTTCATGTTCCCCAACAAAAGCTCTTTCGCGGCCGAAAACCCCGAGGTCTGGAAGAAATTCACCAGTCAGAATCAAGGAACGCTTTGGCACGACGGGCGCCTATATGCGTTCGAGATCATCCGCGCCAACAGCACGATGAACCTTCGCCCGGAGATCGCGACCGACTTGACCAACGTCGTGACCCCGGTCCGGTTCTGGGTCGCGGTGTACGAAGCCCCGCGCCCGACGCCGCCGGCCTACGCCCAGCCGAAATGGTGGGCCGCATCCATCCTGGTCTTTGCCCTTGCGACTTGGGTCGCATGGGTCGCGCTCGGTGCGTTCGCCTTGAGACGCCGAGCGTCGAGCACGCGTCGACTGATGCAGGACCTGATCGATAATTCCGACGCCCAGATCGCCATCAAATCCCTCGACGGCCGCTACGTCATGGTCAACCGCCATTGGGAGGAAGTGAACCAGATCGATCGGGGCAAGTCGCCGGCGCTAACCTGTGACACCATTCACGCGCCCGATTCCGCGTCCCAGATCAAATCCGCCGACCAGCGGGTCATCGAGAGCGGCCTGTCGATGACGAACGAGCGCATCTACAACATCAACGGGATGGAGCGGACCTATCTGGCCAATCGGTTCCCCTTGCGCGACGAAGACGGAAACATGGTCGCCATCGGCGTGATCGCGCCCGATATCTCGAACATGAAGAGCGCCGCCAAGGCCCTGGTCAGAGCCAAGGAAGAGGCGATCGAAGCCAGCGAGGCGAAATCGCGGTTCCTCGCCAACATGAGCCACGAGCTGCGGACGCCGCTGAACGCCATCATCGGTTACGCCGAAATTCTCGATGAAGAAGCCGAAGAAGACGGCCTGGATTCCTATCGCCAGGACCTCCAGCGCATTCTGGGATCGGGCCGCCACCTGTTGTCGTTGATCAACGACATTCTCGACCTGTCCAAAATCGAAGCCGGACGGATGGAATTGTCGATCGAGGAATTCCCCCTGGGCGAGATTATCAACAGTGTGGTCGCGACCGCGACGCCACTGGTCGAACAGAACCGCAACCGCCTCGATCTGTTCTGTCCCGATGCCGACCAGATGATGCAGAGCGACGCCACCCGGGTTCGGCAAATTCTTCTCAACCTGATGAGCAATGCCGCCAAGTTCACTTCGGACGGCGTCATCGGGCTGAGCGCGGAAGTCGAAACGTCATCTTCCGGGGAGGCGCGATTGGTCGTCGATGTGACCGATACCGGCATCGGCATGTCGCAGGAACAGCTGGAGAAATTGTTCGAGGAATTCACCCAGGCGGATGCATCGATCACCAAACGATTTGCCGGCACGGGGCTGGGCCTGGCCATCTGCAAGCGTCTTGCGATCATGTTGGGCGGCGACATCACGGTCGAAAGCAAACTCGACAAAGGATCGCGGTTTACATTGCAAGTTCCCCTTCGACTGGAAAGAGATGGCAACGCAAGCCAATCCGCGCCGGCACGACCCGAACCAGCCAAGAATCCCGAAGAGCAACCGACGGTGCTCGTCATCGACGATGACCCCAATTCCCGCGAAATCCTGGCCCGGCACATCACATCCGAAGGATGGCAGGTGGTCACCGCCGCCAGTGGCCGCGAAGGGCTCGAACGCGCCCGGCACATCAAACCGAACGCCATTACTCTGGACGTCCTGATGGACGACATGGACGGCTGGAGCACGCTCCGCCTGCTCAAACAGGACCCGGACCTGAAGGACACACCCGTGATCATGTGCTCGATCTCGGATGACCGCGAGAGCTTTATCTCCCTGGGGGCCGTCGAGTTTCTGACCAAACCCGTGTCTCGGAACCTGTTCATCGACACCCTGCGGCGGCACACCGGCAACAGCGGCCAGATCCTTATCGTCGACGACCTGGAGGTCAATCGCGAGATCATGCGGCGCCAACTGGGCAGCCTGGGCAGCGATATCGTCGAAGCGGAAAACGGACGCGACGCGTTGGAGAAGATCGCCGGCATCGACAACCTGCGTTGCGTGATGCTCGACCTGATGATGCCGGAAATGGACGGGGTTGAATTTCTCAAGCAATTCCGCCGACACGACGAGTGGCGCGACGTCCCCGTGTTCGTCGTTACGGCAAAAACCTTGGACGAAAAAGAACAGGAATTCCTGTCGCAATCCGCCAGGAGCGTGGTTTGCCGCGACGGCCGGTCGGTCAGCGATGTGCTGAAGGATGTCCGAACCGAACTGAGAAAACAGGAAGCTCTAGCAGTTTGAGCCAAACGAAGGACGCTGCCCATGACACCGAAAGTTCTGATTGTCGAAGACAACGAAATGAACCGCGACATGCTGACCCGTCGCCTGACTAAGAAAGGCTTCTTGGTCTCCACCGCCGAAGACGGACAAGAAGCCGTCGACTGCATCGACGGCATATCGCCGGACATTGTCCTGATGGACATGAGCCTGCCCAAAATGGACGGACTGGAGGCGACCCGCCGCATTCGTTCCAGTGCGCTCAAACGCAACGTGCCGATCATTGTTCTGACAGCCAACGCCACCACCATCGACCGCGACAACGCCCTGGCCGCCGGCTGCGATGATTTCGAGACCAAACCCGTCAACCTTCCGCAGTTGTTAGAAAAGATGAATTCGTTCCTTCACCGGGTTGGATGACTCTGAATTGGACAAACGACCATGGATACGAAAATCAAAGAAAAGCTGACAACGCTTCAGACCGAGTTCTTGTCCGCCGCTGCGGACATCAAGAAATGCAGCCATGACTTATCGAACCAGCTTTCGCTGCATGGGTTAACCGACTTCAAAGAAGATGCATTACGGATTCAGACCGCTGCCGAAGAATTGGCGCGTCGGATCGAGGTCATGTTGACCGCCCGCGGAGAGACCGTGTCCGCGATCGCCGCCGACCCGTCCGCCAATGGCGGGAAACTTCGCCATGACCTGCGCAATGCCGTCGGCGCGCTGACCGGCTATCTGGAAATGGTCGAAGAAGACCTGCGCGACGCGGGCATCGACGAAGATTTCGGGCTCCCGGACCTCCTGTCCAAAGTCGCTACCATGGAAAAGGCGATCAGCACCAAGGTCCGGTTCACCAAGGCCAGAACCGCCCCAAAGGCGCCCATCGACGACACGGTCGAACGACCGGCAGAACAACAGCCCGAAGCGGCCCCCGCGCCGCGCGACCCCACGGCGATCAAAGGCCGCGTCCTGGTGGTCGATGACGATCAATCCAGCCGCGATCTGATCGCCACCCGCCTGATCCGGGACGGGCATATGGTCGATAAAGCGGTGAACGGGCGAGAAGCCTTCGCCTTGATGTCCGAAAAGGAATTCGACGTTATCCTGTTGGACCTGATGATGCCCGAAATGAACGGGTTCGAAGTGCTGACCCGGATGCGTGAAAACGGGCAACTCCGGCAGTCCAGCGTGATCGTCGTCTCCGGCCTGGACCAAGAAGAAAACGCCATCAAAAGCATCAGCCTGGGCGCCGAGGACTACCTTCCGAAACCCGTCAATCCCGTGTTATTGCGCGCGCGCATCGGCTCCAGCCTGGCGCGCAAACAATGGCGGGACCAGGAACGCCTGTACCGCCTGCATCTGGAAGCGGAAAAGACCAAGTCTGAAGCCCTGTTGCTGAACACCTTGCCGGCCCTTGTCGTCAAGCGCTTGTCCATGGGCGAGAAAGTCATCGCCGACGCGTACGATAACGTTACGGTCCTGTTCAGCGATTTCGCCAATTTCACCGGTTTCGCCGCCGATCACGACGCCAAGGATCTGGTTGAAATCCTCAACCGCATTTTTACGGAGTTCGACGATCTCGGCGCGGATTTGGGCGTGGAGAAAATCAAAACGATCGGCGACGGGTATTTGGCCGCGGCGGGCCTGCCGACCCCGCGCGAAGATCACGCCGAGGTCATGGCCGACATGGCCTTGGGGATGATCGACGCGTTGGAATCCACCAACCACAGATTCGGAACCAACCTGGAAATCCGGATCGGCCTTAATTCCGGCCCTGTCATCGCCGGCGTTATCGGATCGCATAAATTCGCCTATGACATCTGGGGCCAGACCGTGAACTCCGCCGCTCGGCATGAATCCTACAGCCTGCCGCAGCACATTCATGTTTCGGAACACACGGCGCCTTTGCTGCGGGACAAATTCAATCTGACCAGTCGCGGCCGCATGCATCTGCGCGGCATCGGCGATGTCACTTCGTATTTTCTGACCGGCCGGAAGGTTCTTCTTGGCGTTATCGACGATGCGCCGGAAATCCGCATCTCACCCGCCAGCGCATTGTCGGTTTTGATCGCCGACGACGACGAAAACTTCCAAGAGCTGATGGCCCGCCGGATGGACAAGAACGGCTGGCAAACGGAGATCGTCAGCAATGGCGCCGATGCTTGGTCGAAATTGATCGAACAGGAATTCGATCTGGTGATCACTGATTGCGAAATGCCGATCATGAACGGCCTGGAACTTGCGCAACGCATTCGTCGGCATGAAGACGAAATGGGCGGGCGCATGGCGATTATCGGGATCACCGGAAACGACAGCAAGGAGTTTGCCGGTCGGTGCCTGGCCGCGGGCATGGATGTCTTTCTAAGGAAGCCTGTCATGTGGGTTGAACTGGAACGCGCAATTCATCGCCTATGCGCGGGCGCCATCGAACCCACCGCGACGGAACATACCGTCTAGCGATCGAAGTTGTCCGCGCACAGCCGGAAAAACGAACCGGGTCAGCATCCTTGACCTTTGGTCTAATTGCGAGCTGTTTGCAGCCTCCTTATACTTCGCCGTCGAGTGCACTTGGTGCCGCTTCGCCGCAACCGCGCGAAGCGGGGAGAACCAAAGGGACCAGGAGGGGAGCAAGATGCCGGCCGTTCTCGTCGTCGACGATAACGAATTGGCCCGCAATCTGATTGCGGCGCCGTTGGCAGAGGTCGGCTTTTCAGTCGAGACCGCCGCCGGCGGTCATGAGGCTCTCGAGAAATTCAAGGCCGGTCAGCACCAAATGGTCATTACCGACATTTTGATGACGGACGGGGGAGGTATCGGCTTGATCAGATCGCTGTTGGCCGACGCGCCGGACCTGCCGATTCTGGCGGTGTCGGCGGACCCCCGAACCAATGAGGGTTCGTCCCTGACCCTGGCCGCCAAAGTCGGCGCCCGCAGAACCCTGGCCAAACCATTCACAGCCCTGGATTTATTGGCCGCAGTTGGGGAACTTCTCGCGGACGCCGCACCCGATCCTCAAACGGCATGACCGGCGGCGCGCGTTAAATCCGCAACCGCACGGTCGATACCGGCTTAGTTGACGATTTTCAGGAAGTTATCGGTTTCCCGCTCAAGGTTTTCCGCCGGGCCAACCAATTCTTCCGCTTCCCAAATCACGCCGATGGTCGACGAATAGGACGCAGCGGATGCCTGGACGATTTGCGTCATCGCACCGCTCACCGTTCCCGCATCGTCCGTAACAGCCCGGACCTGGCGGGCGATTTCACTGGTTGCCGCGGTCTGCTGTTCGACTGCGGAAGCGATCGACGCCCCGATTTCACTGACTTCCTGACTGGTCTTGCCAATCGCCTCGATGGCCGTGACCGCATCGGTCGTCGCCCCTTGGATCGTTTCGACCTGAACCGTGATGTTTTCGGTCGCCTTGGCCGTTTGATTGGCCAGGTTTTTGACCTCGGCCGCAACCACGGCGAACCCTTTGCCGGCTTCGCCGGCGCGGGCGGCTTCGATGGTTGCGTTTAGGGCCAACAGATTGGTCTGTTCGGCGATATCGGTAATAAGGCTGATAACCTCGCCGATCTGATTCGCCGCATGGGACAAGCCCTGAACCTTCTGCGATGCGTCGGTGGTCTGCGACACCGCGGCTTCGACGGCTGCGCTGGACCGGGTCACCTGGCTGGAGATTTCCTTGATCGAGGCTGCCAGCTGTTCCGTCGCCGCGGCGACCGATTCCGCGTTTTCGGATGTCCGCTGGGCGGCTTCGGAAACGTCGATCGAGCGGCTGGACGACTTTTCGACGCGGACGCCGGATTCCATGGCCGCCGTCACGATCTCGGCCGATTTTTCCTTCACCGTGCCGACCAGGCCCTTGACCGTATTGCCCAGGCCCGAGGACACATCGTGCACTTCCGACATTTTGTCGATGGCCGCGTTGATCCGCCGCGCACCGACCAGGAACGCGCCGGACATGCCGGTTTCCATGATCTTGCGGAAATATACCTTGTGGCTGACCGCGTCCATCGCAGCCGCGGATTCACGGATGTAGGAATCGGACCGGTCGACGCATTGGTTGATGCTGTGCTGGGCCTCGCCGATCACGCCGTGATCGGAAATACCCAGAACGCGCGCCTCGAAATCGCCTCGGTCGACAGCCTGGCCAACCTTCACGATTTTCTTCATTTCGGCGGCGATCCGCCCCTGAACGCCCAGCGTCAAGAGTGCCGCCAAAGCAGCCAGCGCGGGCAAAACCGCCCCGACGCCGATCGGAAGACCCGGAATAACGGCCACGACCGCGCCCGCACCCCCCAACGCGGCGACGGCCAGCGCCTGCATCCGCAGTTTAGAGAGTAAGCACCCATTGTTCATAGCTGGTCCCCTTGTCTTTCAAAATTCCCTCGAGCAGCTCCGTCGATGCCGCCAAACCGGCTTTCGGATTGTCTGCTTTGCGTTCAACCTCGAGCAACCGCCCGTAGAGCGGCTTGATCACGTCCGATATGACCTCGCGCCGCGGCACCCGGCGGTTCGAATGATAGCCGACGACGTCACCCGCTTCGTTGAAGCTGGGCGTCACATGGGCAAGCACCCAGTAGTAGTCGCCGAACTTCGTCCGGTTGACGACGTAGGCGAAAATCTCACGCTTGTTCTGCAGATAGTCCCATAACAGCTTGAAAATGCACCGCGGCATGTCGGGATGGCGGATCACGTTGTGCGGCTTGCCGATAACTTCGGCCTCCGTATAGTCGGCAACAGTCAAGAAGGCTTCGTTGGCATAGGTGATCCAACCCTTCGTATCCGTCTTGCTGACGATTACATCCGTATCCGCGAAAAAGCGCTCATTGCCGCTTTCATTCGGATTGCCATCGTATGGCATAAAGCCTCCTTATATCAGTCGTTGCCTTTCGCCGTCGCCACCGGGCGCAGGCATTTTCGGCCCTTATTCATTTCGATCGGGGCATCGCGCCCCATACCGGGGGTTGGTCTGCGAAAACAATAATATCCCGGTGTTTTGACAATGCATACTTACCTTTAGTCCATGCTCGCCCTATCGCCGCCGCAGCCAGACGACGGTCAAATCGTCGTTGGGAGGTTGGGCGCAATAATCGTCGAACATCGCCAATATGCGCTCCAACGGCCGCCGCGCGTGGCGGACTCCGGGCGTATTTGCCCAGCCCCCGACCCCTTCCAGTTCCAGGTTCAGGCCTTCGTCGTTGGGCGTTTCATACAAAGCATCGCTGAACAAAAGCAGCGAGCTTCCCGGAGGAAAAGGGACGCTCCGCTCAGCGAAGACCGCATCGGCCTTGATTCCAAGCAAATAGCCTTCTCCGTCCAACGGCGTCATCTCACCGTCCGCCCCCTCAGAGGCAAACACGCCAGGAGAAGCCGCGGTCGCATAGACCAACACATCGGTTTTGAAATCGGCAACCGCGTAGAACAATGTCGCGAATTGGCCGATCGCCAATAGGTCGCACAGTCGACGATTGACCGCCGCGACGAAATCTCCCGGCCGGTGGCGCAGATGCCGCAGCTCGGCCATCGCCGCCTGCAGGCGGAACACATTTATCGCCGCGGCAACGCCGTGGCCGCTGAAATCCGCAAGGAACAGCCCCAATTGCCCGGGCCCCGCTTTCCAGACGCCCCAGGTGTCGCCGCCAAGTTCTGAGGACGGCCGAAAAACGGATTCCAGCGAACAACCGAATTGATGCTCGAGCGATAAAATATCGCGGGCGGCCGGCACCAAATCCTGCTGCATATCGCGGGCCAGTTCCAACTCCTGACCGACACGCTCCTGGTACTCCAGCAGGACCTCGACAAGGCGTTGACGCTCAAGCAGTTCGCCGATCTTGGCGGTAACCAATTCCCGCACCATCGGCTTGGAGATCAAGTGCGTCGCCCCCAGTTCCAACGCACGATTTCGGGCATCGCGGTCATCCTGCGCCGTCAAGACGATGACCGGCACGCCTTCAGCCTCGCGGAGGTTTTCCAGTCGACGCATGACCTCGAACCCGTCCATGACCGGCATCACCAGATCCAGCAGGATCAGGGAGGGGCGAAAGGCCACGATCTTTTCCAGGGCATCGGCCCCGTCCACGGCCTGTTCGACGGCGCTGATACCCATGCCGTCCAACCAATCCAAAACGATTTCCCTGTTGATCAGGTCATCATCGACCACGAGCACCCGCGCCTGTTCCAGAAAGGCGCCCAGTTCGACCGTATCGCTGGACCGCGCTTCCCTGACCACGCGCCCCGCGATTTCCACCACCGGCAACACGAACGTCATGGCGATCGTCCGTCCGCCATCGAGAACCCGATGACGCGAAGCAAGGCTGCGGATAATCGGCAACCCCCGCCCGGTTCGCGCGGGGCGTTCGTCGGCCCCTCCCGCGATGGGGCGCTTGTCCACGGGGTCGTATCCGGCGCCGCCATCCGACACCGAAACGACGACCGATCCCGGCATGAATCTCGCCTCGATATCAACCCGCCGCGCCGCCAGAACAGGATCGGCCAAGGGCGCGTCCAAAGCCGCGAAATACCCACCGACATCGTCCAGCTTTTCCAGCTCGGCGCTGGAAATACCCAGATTTCCATGGAACAGAGCATTGCATACCGCCTCGTGAACGGCGGTTTCCATATCCGACAAGGTTTCAGCCGGGACCGCGCGATGCTGCGCAATCCAGGCGCAAAACAGGCTGGCGACCGGCAATTCATGAACGGATGCAGAGACGAGAGACAGGGATAGGGCGCCTGGGTCGATCGCTCCCTGAATGCGCTGCGCCAACTGATCGGGGGAATCATCGGCGGCCTCGATCACGGCTGACACTTTGCCGGACATCACGCCCGCCAAGCGCGTCGCGTCGGGCCCCCCGATCAAGGCGCATTCGGCCTCGCTCGGGTCCGCCGCGACAACCGCGGCGGCAAGGCGCGACACGGCCTCGACGGTCGTGCCGTCGACCCCGTCGACCATGAATGTGACGCCAGCGCGCTTCATATCGAAAACATTCCGAGTTCCGTCGTCGGCGCCCGCACCAATGGGCGGCCGGCGGAAATCAGGATTCGATGGTCATCAAATCGGAGAATCTGGCGACGTCGAGCAAACGACGGAGTTGGCCGCTGGGCGGCACCCGAAGGGTCAACGTCGCGCTGCAATCGTCCGCCACTTTCTTCAGTCGCAGCAACAAACCCAGCCCGGCGGAATCCATGAATTCGATCCCCGTAAGATCGATGTACCAAGCACCTGCGCCGCTGCTTTGCAGGTCGGTGATCATTTGCTTGACCGAAGCCTGCTCTTGAAACGTCAGGCGGCCGTCCATCGCTACTTTGAGCCTGTCACCATCCCTGCTCGAGGAATACGCCATTTGTCTTCTGTCTCCCTTTTCAATCGACGCGGGCAACCGCGACAATTTTGCAAACGATGCCCGCCGTTCCCTCGGATGCCGATGTTAGACCAGGATGCAACCGTGACGATACCAGACTGAGGTCCAGGGTATGCAGTTTTCCCCGACCGTCAGGCGTCTTCACGCCGCCCTTCCTGCATCCCGTCACCGGACAGAGTTTCCGCCATTACAGCGGGTTGAACGTTTTGCAGTAACCCCACGCCGGCTTTGCGCAACGCGTCGAGCACCGCCCGGTTGACCTTGTAACGCAATTCGTAATACCGCGACGAAGGCACCCAGAAACGCACGCCCAGCACCAACCCGCCAAAGGTGAAATCGTGCAGGCCGACCTGCGGCGCGGGGCCCTCGCTGTCGCCGTCCTCTTTCGGTAAGACCGCCGCCACGGCATCGCGCACCGCCGTCACCGCTTTATCCATATCCGCATTCGCGGCCAGGGCAATCTTGGTCTGAACCACGCGGCGGGTTTCCGAATTGACGATCACCCGACCGACGATGTCCTTGTTCGGGATGGTGATGACTTCGCCGTCTTCGCCGACCAGGCGGGTATGGGCCATCTTGACCTCGTCGACCACGCCCGAGGTTTCGCCCACCGAGATCGTGTTGCCGACCACGAACGGCCGCGCCAGGATGATCGACAACCCGGCGCCGTAGTTGCTGAGCGGCCCCTGCAACGCCATGGTCGCGCCGAACGCCGAAGCCCCGGCCAGGGCGATCAGGGGGGCGATGGATATTCCGAAGTTGCCCAGGGTAATGATCGCCAGCACCGTCAGGATCAAAATCTTGACCGCATTGCCGATGAAACGCGCCAGGGTCACGTCGATACCCTTGGCCTCGCACATCGCCTGAATCCGTCGCGACAGCCAGCCCCCGGCCTTCAGGCCGACGAGCAGGAACAACAGCGCGCCCAAAATCTGGAAACCGTATGTCACACCGAACTGGATCAACACGTCGACCCATTTGCTCACTTGCTCGACGTTTTGTTCCAGGGTTTTGCCTACGTCTTCCATGACCGGTCCTCGCTTCCCCGCGTGGCGCCTCGCGCACGCCCTATCGGGAAAGAATACCCCAATTCCGTCAAAGGGTAAGCGTAAAGAACAGGGGTGCCCTAGGCTTCGCCCAATGCTTCTGCCTGGGCTTCCAATTCCTCCATGTCATCGTCGGCGAACCCGAAATGATGGCCGATTTCATGGATCAGGACATGACGGATCAGATGCACCAGGTCTTCCCCTGTTTCGCACCAATAATCCAGGATCGGGCGGCGGTACAGAAACACCATGTCGGGCATACCGCCCGGATCGCTGACGCTTTTCCCCGGCATCGCAACGCCCCGATACAGGCCCAACAGATCGAACGGGCTTTCCAAAGCCATCTCTTCAATCGTTTCCTCGTCGGGGAAATCGTCAATCCGGATCACCACGTCTGCGGCCAGGGCGCGCAGTTCCGGCGGGATCACGGCCAGGGCATCGTCGGCCATGACTTCGAAATCGGCGAGACTGGGAGCGAACATGGGCATGGGTTAAGCTAGCGGGAATTGATCCGCGTTGAAACGGAAACAGGAAGTCCGTCATGACCGAGAAACTGACCGGCGCGCCCCGTAGCGACGCCATCGCCAAATTGGACGGCTGGACCGAGGTGCCCGGCCGCGACGCCATCACCAAGACGTTCACCTTCAAGGACTTCAACGCCGCCTTCGGCTTCATGGGCCGGGCCGCGCTGATGGCCGAAAAGACGGATCACCATCCTGAATGGTACAACGTCTACAACCGGGTCGAGGTCACGCTGGCCACGCACGATTCCGGCGGCGTGACGCAGAAGGACATCGATCTCGCCGCCTTTATGAACAGCGTGGCCTGACCCCGTATCCGGCTCTAGATCGGCTGCATTCGCAGGGCGCCATCCAGGCGGATCACTTCGCCGTTGAGCATTGGATTGCCCAGGATCGCCAAGACCAGATCGGCATATTCCGACGGCTCGCCCAGGCGCGGCGGGAACGGCACATTTGCGGCCAGGCTGGCCTGCACCTCGTCCGACAGGCCCGCGACCATCGGCGTTTTGAACACGCCCGGCGCGATCGCCATCACGCGAATGCCCTCGCGCGAGAGATCCCGCGCCATCGGCAGCGAGAGCGCCACGATCCCGCCCTTGGAGGCGGCATAGGCG
>CAXGUG010000103.1:0-13466 GCA_964012715.1 uncultured Rhodospirillaceae bacterium
GCGACCTCAACGCTGCGCGTCTACCAATTCCGCCACGACCGCATTTTTCCTTGCCGCAAGCGCGTCACTTGCGAAATACATGGCGGCAGATAGCAAATCGGCGCATCCATAGCAAGCGGAAGCACCATCAGGAGTTCCCTTTTCCATGCCTCAGGCTTCGCAGACCCAATCTCCGCCGCACGAAACCGCGGATCAACCGATCGAATGGCGCATCTCCGACTTTCCGGTCGCCTATGAAGAGGCTGTCGCCGTCATGGAAGACCGCGTGGCGCAGATCCGCGCCGGAACCGCGCCGGAAATGGTCTGGCTGCTGGAACATCCGCCCCTTTACACCGCCGGGACCAGCGCCGATCCGTCGGAGCTGACCGACCCGGACCGATTCCCCGTGCACCACACCGGGCGCGGCGGGCGCTACACCTACCACGGCCCCGGCCAACGGGTCGGCTACGTGATGCTGGATTTGAAGAAACGCGGCGAAGACGTGCGCGCCTTCGTCTGCGACCTGGAGAATTGGATCATCCAGGCCCTGGCGCAGTTCAACATCATCGGCGAACGCCGCGACGGGCGGGTCGGCATCTGGGTATCGCGCGGCGCGCCCGGATCGAAGCTGTACCGCGAAGACAAGATCGCGGCCATCGGCGTGCGCCTGCGCAAATGGGTGACGTTCCACGGCGTGGCCCTGAACATCGAGCCGGACCTGAGCCATTTCGACGGCATCGTGCCTTGCGGCATCGCCGAACACGGGGTTACGTCGCTGGTCGACCTGGGCGTGACGGCATCAACGCCCGAGGTCGATGTGGTCCTGCGCCAGACGTTCGAGGACGTCTTTGGGCGCTGATCCCTCCAGCCGGTGATTACGCCCCTGCCATGGCCCGGGCATCGGCAGTGCGCGCCGACAGGCGCAACACCGCGTAGCCGACAATCCCCGACAACAGCGAGCCGGACAAAACGCCGATCCGCACCGCTGCCTGGTCGTCGGGACTGAGGGCCAGATTGCCGATGAACAAGCTCATCGTGAAGCCGATCCCGGCCAGCAAGGCCACGCCCCACATCTGAACCCAACGCACGCCGGTCGGCAGCGCGCCCAGGCCCAGCACCACGGCCAGGGCCACGGCGACCATCATGCCGATCTGTTTGCCCAGGAACAGGCCCCCGGCGACACCGGCGGAAATCGGCTCCAACAAGGCGGCGAGATTGACCCCAGCCAGCGAAACACCGGCATTGGCGAAAGCGAACAACGGCATGATGCAGAACGCGACCCAAGGCACCAGGGCATGCTCAACCGCGTGCAGAGGGCCATGTTCTTCGCCGTTCTTGCCGGTGATCGGCAGGCAGAAGGCAACGACGACGCCGGCCAGGGTCGCATGCACGCCGGATTTCAACACCGCCACCCAAAGCGCCAAGCCGAGCAGCATGTAGGGCGTCAGGGCGCGAATGCCCATGCGGTTCAACAGCATCAGGGCCGCCGTCAAACCAGCGGCGATGGCCAGGGCTTCGGTCGACAGGTCGGAGGTATGAAACACCGCGATGATGATGATCGCGCCCAAATCGTCGATGATCGCAACAGCCATCAGGAAGACTTTGAGCGTGACCGGAACCGACTTGCCCAGAAGGGCCAGAACGCCCAGGGCGAAAGCGATATCGGTCGCGGCGGGAATGGCCCAGCCCTCGATCGCGGCCGGGTTCCCGGCATTGATGACCGCGTAGATCACGGCGGGAACGGCCATACCGCCAATGGCGGCGAAGACCGGCAAAATGGCCGAACGCAGGGACGACAGGCTGCCGTCCACCATCTCGCGTTTGATTTCGCAGCCGACCAGCAGGAAGAACAGCGCCATCAGGAAATCGTTGATCCATAACAGCGCGGGCTTGGACAGCCCCAAGGCGCCGAACGAGATCGTGACCGGCACGTCCAGGAAGGCTTGGTATCCGCCGGACCATCCGGAATTCATGACCGCCATGGCGGCAAGCGCCGCAGTGATGAGAATCAGGCCCGGCGCGGCTTCATGTTGGAAGATCCGTACCAAGCGATCGACGACTGCGGGAGCGGACACAAACACCTCCAAAGAACGTTAAACAACGATAAACATAGTCAAAGATGGTCTACCCCTTGAAGCTGTCAAGTCCCAGGGCTATGTTTTTGACCGATCTGCATCGTTTTTCGCGTTATCAGTGGTGGTATCGCATGTTGAACAGCCCTCTTTTGACCCTTCACGAAGTCGCCGACCTGCTTAAGGTCAAGGAAGCGACCATTCGTGCCTGGATCCAGGCGAACGACCTGCGCGCGATTAAGTTCGGGCGGGAATGGCGGGTTGCGCAAAAGGACCTGGAATCCTACCTCAACGCCCACGCCAACAAACCGGCGGATCTCCCGTCGATCTAACGCCGGTTAGGCCGAGGCGCCGTCGTCGGGCGGCAGAACACCTTCGAGAATTCCACGCGCGATTTCACGCTGACCGGTAATCACCGCATTGGCCCCTAGCCCGGTCAAGTGATCGACCTCGGCATCCGTATAGGCCTGGGCGAGGATGACCAGCCCCGGGTTCGCGTTGCGGGCCTGCTCGACGACCTGCCCGGCCTCGAAGGCATCGGGGATGGCGACGATCAGATGCGTGGCTTCCGACAGGTTGCAAGCCGCCAGAACGGCCCCGGTCGCGGCGTTACCGACGATCACCTCGGTCCCGGCCTCGCGTAGGCTTTCGACCGGCTTATCCGCGTCTTCGACCACCAACAGCGCCCTGCCCGCGTCGCGCAAGGCCTGCCCCACCCGGCTACCGACGCGGCCGTAGCCGACCAATACGACATGCCCAGTCAGCTCAGTCGGCGTCAGCTCCGCCGGCGTTGGCTCCGCTTCCGGCTCGGGCGGCGGCGGGGTCCGCTCTGCCGCGGTTTTCTCCGGCGCGGGTTGTTCCGGTTCCACTGGCTCGCGAGCAAAGGCCCGGCGCTTCTCCAGCCACGGGCGCATCCGTTCAACGGCCCAGAACGCCGCCGGATTTAGGATGATCGACATCAAAGCCCCAGCCAGGATCAAATCCCGCGCCTGGATCGGCAGCACCCCCAGACGCACGCCCAATTCGGCCAGGATGAACGAGAATTCCCCGATCTGCGCCAGACTGGCGGCAATGGTCAGCGCCGTCGCCACCGGATGGCGGAACACCAAGACGATGATGAACGCCGCCAGGGATTTGCCGATCAGGATGATGAACAGGGTCGCCGCGATGGGCAGCGGGTCTTCGAGCAAGCTCATCGGGTTGAACAACATCCCGACGGCGACGAAGAACAGAACCGAGAACGCATCGCGCAGCGGCAGGGTTTCCTGCGCGGCCTGACTGCTCAGGTCGGATTCACTTAGGATCATCCCGGCGAAGAACGCCCCCAGGGCAAAGGACACGCCGAACAATTCCGCCGCCCCGAAAGCGATGACCAGGGCAATGGCGAGCACCGACAGGCGAAACAGCTCGCGCGACCCCGTATGGGCCGTCAGGTGCAAAATCCACGGCACCAGCCGCCGCCCGACCACCAGCATCAGGACCACGAACAGGACGACCTTGGCGATGGTCATCGCCAGCACACCGCCCAGCCCCAGATCGACGTCGAAATAGGCGGATACCGGATCCTGCCCAGTCGCGACCGCTTCGCCCGTCGACAATCCGGCCAGGGCGGGCAACAACACCAGGGCCAGAACCATCGCCATATCCTCGACGATCAACCAGCCGACGGCGATTTTGCCGCGTTCGGTGCTGGTCAAACGGCGCTCCTGCAGGGCGCGCAGCAACACGACCGTGCTGGCCACCGACAGGGCCAGACCGAATACGATCCCCGCCCCCATGGACCAGCCCATGGCCGCGCCGACCCCCGCACCCAGGGCCGTGGCCACGGCGATCTGCACCAGCGCCCCCGGAATGGCGATGGCGCGGACCGACAACAGGTCTTTGAGCGAGAAATGCAGACCGACCCCGAACATCAGCAGGATCACGCCGAGTTCGGCCAATTCGGCGGCCAAGGCTTGATTGGCGACGAAACCGGGGGTGTAGGGGCCGACGGCGATCCCCGCCACAAGGTATCCGACCAATGGTGGCAGGCGCAGGCGGTTGGCGACCGCACCCAGCACGAAGGCGAGCCCAATCCCCGCGGCTAACAGGGAAATCAAGGGCATGTCGTGCGGCATTACCGATCCAAGGCTAGGAATTTCAGGAATTCGCGACCGTTTCGGTCCGCGAATGGTATGCGCCTATGATCGTTGACTTGCCCCCCGCCGGGCAAGTGCTATCGGGTCCGAAATGTCATTCCGGGCCGAATATTCCGGAAAAACGCAACCGCGCCGTCAGGCCGCCTTGCTGTCTTTGTCCGCAAGCTGCAACCCGGCCAGGGCCAGGGGCTTCAACCCTGCCCCACCGGCGGCCAGATGCGCCGCCATTTCGCGCCGCATGGCGGCGGTCCAGAAATCCCGGATGTGCTGGGCGATGTCCGGCACGGCTTCTTCCTCGGGATAGGCTTGGAAGAAGTCCGCGACCTGATTAGCCATGCGGACGAGGTCCTTGATGTTGTCGCTCATTCCGCGGGCTCCGCCATGCGCTGGTAATGGGTTTCGTGAATATCAGCCAATTCCTGTTGCCAATCAGACGGCTGGTTGGACCGCGCCACCTGCACCGCCGTCACCTTGTATTCCGGGCAGTTGGTCGCCCAATCGGAAAACTCGGTGGTGATGACGTTGGCCCCGGAAACCGGGTGGTGGAACGTGGTGTAGACCACGCCTTGCGGCATCCGCTCGGAAATCTTGACCGGCAGCGTGACCGCCCCCATGCGGCTTTGGATCGAGATCAACTCCCCGTCGGCCAGCCCCCGTTCCTCGGCATCGAAGGGATGCATTTCCAGCTCGTCCATTTCGTGCCATCGGCTGTTCTCGGTCCGCCGGGTCTGCGCCCCGACGTTATACTGGCTAAGAATACGCCCCGTGGTCAGGATCAGTGGGAAGCTGCGCGAGGTCCGCTCTTCGGTCGGGACGTATTCGGTCAGCATGAACCGGCCCTTGCCGCGCACGAAGCCGTTCATATGCATGGTCGGCGTGCCGTTGGGCGCAGCATCGTTGACCGGCCATTGCAGGGAACCTTCGTTGTCCAGACGGTCGAAGCTGACCCCGGCGAAGGTCGGCGTCAGGCGTGCGATCTCGTCCATGATTTCGGCCGCCGAGTTGTAGTGCATGTCGTAGCCCATGGCCCGGGCGACACGGCAGACGACCTCCCATTCCGCCATCCCGTTCTGTTCGGCCATGGCCGGCCGGACCCGGTTGATGCGCCGTTCGGCGTTGGTGAAGGTGCCGTCCTTTTCCAGGAACGAGGTGCCCGGCAGAAAAACATGGGCATAAGCCGCCGTTTCGTTCAGAAACAAGTCCTGAACCACCAGGCATTCCAGGGATTCCAAGGCTTCCTGAACGTGGCGGGTGTTGGGGTCGGACTGGGCGATGTCCTCGCCCTGCACGAACATGCCGCGATAGCTGCCGTCCACGGCGGCGGCGAACATATTGGGAATGCGCAGGCCCGGATCAGACGACAGCGGCACGCCCCAATCGGCCTCGAACGCGCCACGCACGGCGTCGTCCGAGACATGGCGATAGCCCGGGAACTCGTGCGGGAACGAGCCCATGTCGCAGGAACCCTGCACGTTGTTCTGTCCGCGCAACGGGTTCACCCCGACGCCTTCGCGCCCGATGTTACCGGTCGCCATGGCAAGGTTCGCCATGGCCATCACCGTGGTCGAGCCCTGGCTATGCTCGGTCACGCCCAGGCCGTAGAAAATGGCCGCATTTCCGCCGGTGGCGTAAAGCCGCGCTGCGCCGCGAACCTCTTGCGGATCGACGCCGGTATACTGGGCCAGGGCTTCCGGCGAATTGCGGTCTTCGGCGACGAAGGCCCGCCAACGCTCGAAATCCTTGTCCTCGCAGCGTTCCTTGACGAAGGCTTCGTCGACCAGCCCTTCGGTCACGACCACATGGGCCAGGGAATTCAGCAGCGCCACATTTCCGCCGGGCCGCAGTTGCAGGTGATGCATCGCCTGAATATGGGGCGAGCGCACCAGATCGATGCGGCGCGGATCGGCGACGATCAACTTGGCCCCTTCGCGCAGACGCTTCTTCATGCGCGACGCGAACACCGGATGCCCGTCCGTGGGGTTTGCCCCAATGACCAGGATGACATCCGCCTGTTCGACCGATTTGAAGTTCTGCGTTCCGGCCGAGGTGCCGAAGGTCGTCTTGAGCCCATAGCCGGTGGGCGAATGGCAGACGCGCGCACAGGTATCGACGTTGTTGTTGCCGAAGGCGGCGCGGATCATCTTCTGCACCACATAGACTTCTTCGTTGGTGCAGCGGGACGAGGTAATCCCCCCGATCGCGCCCTTGCCGTATTTGGCCTGGATCGCCTTGAACCGGTTGGCAGCGAAATCGATCGCCGTGTCCCAATCCACCGGCTGCCACGGATCGGTGATCTTTTCGCGGATCATCGGCGTGGTCACGCGGTCCTTATGGGTGGCGTAGCCCCAGGCAAACCGTCCCTTGACGCAGGAATGGCCTTCGTTGGCGCCGCCTTCCGTATCGGGCACCATGCGGACAACCTTGTCGCCCTGCATTTCGGCGTTGAACGAGCAACCGACCCCGCAATAGGCGCAGGTCGTCTTGACCGTGCGGGTCGGGGTGCCGTGCTCCAGCACCGAATTCTCGGTCAGGGTCGCCGTCGGGCAGGCCTGAACGCAGGCCCCGCAGGACACGCATTCCGAGCCGAAGAAGTCATCGGCCTTCATCCCCGGCGAAACCTTGGATTGGAAGCCCCGGCCCTGGATCGTCAGGGCGAAGGTCCCCTGCACTTCCTCGCAGGCCCGCACGCAGCGCGAACAGACGATGCATTTCGCCGGCTCGAACGTGAAATACGGGTTGGAGGTATCCTTGGCCTCGGCCTTGTCGCCGAAGTGCCGGTCGCCGTCGTAGCCATAGCGCACGTCGCGCAGGCCGACCTCCCCCGCCGTGTCCTGAAGCTCGCAATCGCCGTTGGCCCCGCAGGTCAGGCAGTCCAGCGGATGGTCGGAGATATACAGCTCCATCACCCCCCGGCGGATGCGTTCCAGCCGTTCCGTCTGGGTGCGGACCTTCATCCCGTCGCGCACCGGCGTGGTGCAGGACGCGGGCGTGCCGCGCACGCCCTCGATCTCGACCAGGCACATGCGGCACGAGCCCCAGGGCTCGACCGTGTCCGTGGCGCAGAGCTTGGGCACGGACTGCCCCGCTTCGGCGGCGGCCCGCATGACGGAGGAACCTTCGGGCACGGTCACGACCTGACCGTCGATTTCCAGGGTGACCAGGGTTTCGGTTTCCCGTTTGGGCGTGCCGAAATCGGGGTTCTTTTGCAATGCCATTGGGGTCTCCTCCTATCCCGCCAGGGCCGTCTTTTCGGGTTCCCGGTCGAAATCTTCCGGGAACAGGCGCAGGGCGCTTTTCACGGGCATGGGCGTCAAGCCGCCCATGGCGCAGAGCGACCCATCGGTCATGATCTCGCACAGGTCCTCGACCAGGGCGACGTTGCGGGCCGCTTCCCGGCCCTGCAGAATTTTGTCCATGGTTTCCTTGCCGCGCACCGCGCCGACCCGGCAGGGCGTGCATTTGCCGCAGCTTTCGGCCTCGCAGAACTCAAAGGCGAAGCGGGCCATCTCGGCCATGTCGACCGTGTCGTCGAACACCACGATCCCGCCATGGCCCAGCATCGCGCCGTTTTCGGCCAGGGTTTCGTAATCCATGGGCAGGTCGAGCATGGCGTCGTTGACGTAAGCGCCGAGCGGACCGCCGACCTGGGCCGCGCGGAACGGACGGCCCGTGGCCGTACCCCCGCCGTAGGTTTCGATCAGGTCACGGGCGGTGATACCGAACGCCTTTTCGACCAGACCGCCCCGCTTGACGTTTCCGGCGATCTGGAACGGCTGCGTGCCGCGCGAGCGGCCCATGCCGAAGTCCTTATAGAACGCCCCGCCCTTGGCCAGGATCACCGGCACGGTCGCCAGGGACAGCACGTTGTTGACCACCGTCGGCTTGCCGAACAGGCCCTCGATGGCCGGGATCGGCGGCTTGGAGCGAACGGTGCCGCGCTTCCCCTCGATGCTTTGCAGCATCGACGATTCCTCGCCGCAGATGTAAGCCCCGGCCCCGCGCCGCACGAACAGGCGGAACGCCCGACCCGAGCCGGCGACGTCGTCGCCCAGCAGGCCTGCGGTTTCCCATTCGGCGATGGCGGCCTTCATGGTGGCGATGGCATGCGGGTATTCGGAACGGATGTAGACGTAGCCTTCGGTCGCCCCCACGGCCAAACCGGCGATCACCATGCCCTCGATCAGACAGGACGGATCGCCTTCCATCAACATGCGGTCGGCGAAGGTGCCGCTGTCGCCCTCGTCGGCGTTGCAGCAAACGTATTTTTGCCCCTCGGGCAAACCGGCGACGGTCCGCCACTTGATCCCGGTCGGGAACCCGGCCCCGCCGCGTCCGCGCAGGCCGGACTCAACCACTTCCTCGACCGTCGCTTCCGCGCCGATCTCGATCGCCCGGCGCAGCCCCGCCAAGCCGCCATGGGCCTCGTAATCGGACAGGCTGCGCGGATCGATCACACCGACCCGGGCGAAGGTCAGGCGCTCTTGCCCCAAAAGATACGGGTGCTTTTCAATCGGCCCCAAGGACAGGTGGTGCTCGCCGCCCGCCAGGAACCCGGCATCGAACAGGCCCGGCACGTCCTGCGCCGTGACCGGCGCATAGGCCATGCGGGTTCCGGCGACATCAACCTCGACCACCGGCTCCAGCCACAACAGGCCGCGCGAGCCGTTGCGCACCAGGGTGATGTCGGCCCCACGGGTCACCGCTTCGCGGGCGATGGCCTCGGCCACGGCGTCAGCACCAACCGACAAGGCCGCGGAATCGCAGGGAACGTATATGGTGACGGTCATGCCCGGGCCTCCCGAATGGCGGTTTCAAGACGGTCCAGATCGACCCGGCCGACCGGGCGGCCATCGACCATGGCGGCAGGCGCCAGGGCGCAATTGCCCAGGCAATACACCGGCTCGACCGTGACCTGTCCGTCGCTGCTGGTGCCGCCCAGGGTGACGCCCAGGCGCTGGCACAAGCGCTCGATCAGCGCTAGGGCACCCATCGACTGGCAGGCCTCGGCCCGGCAGACCTTGACCGTGACCCGGCCCTGAGGGGCAGCGTGGAAATCGTGATAGAAGCTGACGACGCCATGGACCTCGGCCCGCGACAGGTTCAGCGCGTCGGCGATGGTCGGCAGCAGCTCATCGGCGACATGGCCGGTTTCGTCCTGAAGATCGTGGAGGATTTCCAGCAGCGCCGCCGGATCGTTGCCGTGCTGGGCGCAAATACCGGATGCCGTCGCCACCCCGGCTGGATTGTCGTTTTGGGCCTTCGCCATGATGTCTCCGCGCCGTATATGGCGCCTCCCTTATGTTCGGGGCGACAGTGGCGCGGCGCTGCCGGGCGCGGCAAATCGTTTCTCTCTATCGGGTCATTGACGGGGCCTTGGTTGGCCCTCGCGGGAGGCCCTCAGGCGGGCACCAGCAGGTCCAGCCGTTCGGCGAATTCCTGCGGCAGGTCGAACTTCTTCGCCGTTTCGATCAGCGAGGCCACGACCGGCGGCGGCGGGTCGCGATCATAAGCGATCAGGCCGATGGAATGCTCCACGGTCGGCCCGACCAAGGGCACCGTGCGGATGCAATCGGACGGGTCGACCACCAGCATGAAATGTTCCGGCAGGATGCAGGCCAGGCCATGCAGCCGGATATGCGAATACAGGCTGATCACCGAGTTGGATTCGATTTCCGGCTCGGGCGCGCAATTGATCTGCGAAAAAATGCCGTCGACGATGCGGCGGTTCTGCATGTCCGGCGTCAAAAGGCCCAGGGCGTGGCTTGCCGCCTCGCGCCAGGACACCTCGGCCCGTCCGGCCAGCGGATGGTCGTCGCGTACGAACAGGCGATAGCGCTCCATATAGAGCGGCACGGTGATCGCCCGGCCCACCGGCTCATTGTCCAGGTAGCTGACCCCGGCGTCGATCGAGAAATCGCCCAGATTGCGCAGGATTTCCCGCGACGTCTGGGACAGGATCGAAAAGGTGATGCGCGGGAACTTCTGCTGCACGGCATGGGTCAGGATCGACACGGTCGGCAAGGCCGAGGGAATAACCCCGATCACCGCCCGCGCCGCCAATTCGCCCTTCAGCACCGCCAGTTCCTGTTCCAGCGAGGTACAGTCCTCGAGGATTTCATGAGCCCATTTGAGCACCCGTTCGCCCTCGGGCGTCAGGCCTTCGTAGCGCTGCCCGCGCTTGACGACGGACACGCCCAGTTCCTGTTCAAGCTGACGGATGCGGCCCGACAGGGTCGGCTGCGTCACATGGCAGGCCTCGGCGGCACGGGTGAAATGTTTCTCCCGGGCCAAGGCGGCAAGGTATTGAAGCTGGCGGATATCCATCGGGCCCTGGGTGTCATCGCGGGGGAACGTGCGAACCAGGGGTATTATAACCTATTCCGCATCTAATGACGCAAAATGCATATAAACATCACATTTTGCAACATCGCACCGCACCCAGACCCCTTATTCAAATTCCATCTGCACGAATACCCGACCGGCATTGCGGGTCGCCAGTTGCTTGAAGGTATCCAAATGGGCATAGGCCGACTGATCGACGTAATAGGCGCCCTTCAAATCGCCGCCATTGTCCAGATGCTCCCTGATCTTGGACCTTAGATGCACCAGGTAATCGTGGGTATAGCGCCGAACCTGGGCCATGTTGGTCGGATGACCATGTCCGGGAATGACATAGGTCGCCTTCAGCCCCTCGAACGGCCCTTCCCAGGTTTCGACCCAGCCCTTGGTGTCCGTCTCGTCAAAGATCGGCGGCAGGCGCTCGTGAAACGCCATGTCGCCGGCGACCACCAATCCCTGTTTGGGCAGCCAGACCTGGGTATCGCCAGGGCTATGGGCCGGGCCCAAATGCAGCACTTCGATGTGGAAGTCGCCCATGTCGAAGGTCCGCTTGTCCTCGAATGTCTCGGTCGGGCCGACCAGTTTCGTGCCCTCGGCCCGGTCCTTCAGCACCCGCTGGGCCGAGGCCAGGATTTGCGGGCCACGGTCTTTGAACTCCTTGGCGGCCTCGACATGGGCCAGGATCGGCACCTCCTGCTCCGCCCAATATGAGTTGCCCAGCATGGCATGACCCTGGCCGTTCTCGTTGATGACCAATTTGACCGGCTGGTCGGTGACGCGCCTGATCTCCTGATGCAGCGCCTTGGCCAGCAAATACGCCCCGCCGCCGTTGATCACGACCACACCCGCGCCGGTGACGATGAAGCTCAGGTTGTTGTTATGCCCGCCGTTTTCATAGGTCGCGGGGGCCGTCGCACCGATTGCCGACCAGACATGGGGAATGACCTCGACCGGCTTCGAATACAGGGGCGAGGCCGGATACTGATCGGCAATCGCCTCGCTGGCGTGCGTCGCGGTGGGCGAAATCGCGCCGATAAGGAAAAGACCAGCGATGATTGATGTGAGATAACGGGACATGACTGCGTTCCTGGCGTCGTTGCAAGGTGGGGTTGCAGGGTGGGGATTGCCCAACTATGCGATAACAGTTACAAAAAGTCGAATATGAGTATTCGCGCGGATGCCGATTTAGCCGAGCCGCGCTTTTGGGAGGACACATCATGAAACGCACGATTGCCGCACTTGCCCTGGCCGCGACCGCCGCCGCCTTTTCCCCCGCCCCGGCCCTGGCCGAGGGCGAAATCATCAAGGTCCGGATCATGTCGTCGGACCTGGCCGCCACCATCGCCCAGGGCGCCGTACATACCTGCCGGGAAAAGGGTTATCAGGCCTCTGCCGTGGTTCTGGACCGCGCAGGCAACATGATCGCCGCCCAACGCGACACCCTGGCCAGCCGCCACACCCTGGAAATCGCCGAGCGCAAGGCCGGACTGGTCGTCATGTCCGGCGCGGATTCCGCCTTCATGCGCAAGAACCGCGAAGACATCCGCCCCGAATTGAACCAGATGAAGGGCATTATCGTGATGGAAGGCGGACTGCAAATTCGTGTCGCCGGGTCGCTTGTCGGCGCGGTCGGCGTGTCGGGTGCGCCGGGCGGCGACATCGATGCGGAATGCGCCCAAGGCGGCATCGACAAGGTTCGCGACATCCTCGATTTCGCCGACTGACCTTCCCCCTCAAAGACCCTCCGGGCGGGTATCACCCCGCACCGGAAAGGTCAAAAATTTGTAAGGTTTTTGCAAGGTTTAACACCTTCACGCAAACCTTTTTGGTCAAAACTTAAATAACACATTGCGTTAAGTAGAACCGTTATTTCATTGTTTTTATTGCTATTTTATAGGTCAAAAAAATACCCCTCGAGCCTATGACTATAGGCCATATTTCGAGTCGCAAAGATTACGTGTATCTCCGATATCGCGGCGAGCCCATCGATACCCTCGTCGTTCTACCGGAGGAGTACCTACACCATGTCGTTTTCGTTCATGACGAACACGAAAATTCTGAACAAGATTTTCATCGGGTTCGGGGCCGTTTTGGCCCTGCTTTTGGTCATCAGTGTCACAGGTGGCGTAAACCTGAAAAGCGGTGACGATAACTTTGCCAGCTACCGCGAGACGGCGGCGCAGTCGAATGACGCGGCCGTGGTGCAGGTCAACCTCCTGAAAGCGCAATTGGCCGTGACGGAATTCCTGTCACAGTCTTCCGAAGAAGCCATCGGCGACTTCGCCGACCGGATCAAGGCCACCATCGCAGCGGTGAAGAACCTCGACACCCACGTCATGGATCCGGAACAGAAGAAGACGATCACCACGGCGATGCAGAACCTGTCCGAGTATCAGGCTGCATTCGACAAGGTGACGCAGTTGCAGACCCAACGTAATTCCATCGTCGAAAGCCGCATGGACATGATCGGGCCGGATATGGAAACCCGCCTGACCGATCTGATGCAGCGCGCCTACGACAATACCGAAGTCACGACCGCCTACTCCGCCGCCAAGGCGCAGCGCACCTTGTTGCTGATGCGCCTGCATGCGAACAAGTTCGTGACCACCAACAATTCCACCGAATACGACTACGCCATGCAGGCCTCCGACGAGCTTCGCGAGAACCTGAAGCAATTGGACAGCGAGATTTTCGAGGAAGACAACAAGGCCGTGGTCGCCGAGGTCATGCAGATGCATGACGACTATGAGGCCGCGGTCAAAGAGGTCAACGAAGTCAACCTGGCGCGGGATGAACTGGTCATGGGAACCATCGGTTTCCTGGGCCCCAACATCGCCGCCTACATGGACAGCCTGAAAAACGCGATCAAGAAGGTTCAGGAAGAATTGGGCCCGGCCACCAGCAAGGCCATGAAGACCGCGCTGATCGTCACCCTGAT
>CAXGUG010000104.1:0-13276 GCA_964012715.1 uncultured Rhodospirillaceae bacterium
AACGGAACTTCGCCGACCCGTCGGGTCGGCGTTTTTTTTGGTTTTTTATCCCCCGGCGAAAGGGCGACGGGCGTTTGCAATCGGGTTTGGGTGATCTAAAAGAACCCTGTTCGAAACGCCCTGCCTAGGAGCCAGCCATGCCCAGCGACGACGACGTTCAGTTCGACAAGGCCGATATGATCCTGTCGAATGCTTTGCAGGAATTCATGAGCGCCGGGGTCAGCCAGGAAGTCTATGGCATGGCCTTGTTGGAGATTGGCGTTCTGGCGCTGGTGCGCCTGGACGAGAGCGAGGAACGGATCCAGCAATTGGTTTCCGAATTCATCGAGCGGGCCCGTGACGGCCTGCCCGTCCCGCCGCCGATGCCAACTGATTCCTAGCCCCGGCCGCGCGTTTCCGGCTAAAGTCATCCCTCGATCCCGGGGGAAATCCAAGACCACATATAATCCGATTGCGAGGAAGTAGATGGCAGGCAGCGTCAACAAAGTCATTCTGGTCGGCAACCTGGGCCGCGACCCCGAAGTGCGCTTTTCCCAGAGCGGGGGAAAGATCGTCAACATGTCGATCGCCACGTCGGAGACCTGGAAGGACCGCCAGTCCGGGGAGCGCAAGGAAAAGACCGAATGGCACCGCGTCGTGGTGTTTGACGAGCGCCTGGCCGACGTCTGCGAAAAGTACCTCAAGAAGGGATCCAAGGTTTACCTGGAAGGCACCTTGCAGACCCGCAAGTGGACCGGTAACGACGGTATCGAGAAATATACCACCGAAGTCGTGTTGCCGCGGTTCAACGGCGTCATGACCATGTTGGACGGCCGCGGCGAAGGCGGCGGCGGTGGTTACGGCGGCGGCAGCGGCGGCGGTGGCTACAGCAGTGGCGGCGACGATAGCGGCGCGCGCTGGGATAGCCCCGGCAATGACGCGCCGTCCGGCGGCCGTGGCGATTTGGACGACGAAATTCCGTTCTAACAGATCGGGATTATCGGTTTGGCCGACGGGGGAGCGTCGGCCAAGCGGCCGCGCAAGGCGCGGCGGACCTGTGGGCGCTGGCCCTGTTCGTGTGCGGACGGAGGCGGCGAGCGAGGCGTTAGATGGCGAGGGACGGGGGCACAGAGGTTCCCAAGCGGCGGCAAGGCGTGCGGTTGCGCTTCGTCTTGGCATTCGCGTTGATTGCGGTCGGCATCGTGCCTTCGCTGACCCTGCTGTTCTGGCTGCACGTCAAAGCGGCTGATATCCAGATCAACGATGTCGCGCAGCGCTCGTTCGTTCTGTCGAAAACCCTGGCGCGCTTCATCGAAAGTCACCTCAACGCCTTTCGCAACAGCCTCGACACGATGTCGATGCAGTATTCGCTGAGCGGTCTGTCGCCGACCGTGTCGCAGAATGCCTCCGATCAGGGGATGACGGCGATTTGCCTGCTGAGCGGCGCTCGGCGGCCACAGGATGTGACGGTCATCTCGGGGGCGGCGACCTGCCTGCCGCGCGATCAGGACCGCATGTGGCGGGATATCAAGCCGCGGGTGCCGTCATCCGGCGGCGGGGTCGTGTTTTCCGAAGTCCTATTGGACAGCGAAGGCTATCCGGCGGTGTTCGGCGTGTTATTTCGCGCCGGACTGCCGATTGCGGCGGCGCGGATGTCCCTTGAACCTTTCAGGGAACTACGTCGATTGATCGTGTTCGGCGAAAAGGGCCATGCGGCGATCATCGACCACAAGGGCAACATCGTTTCCCACCCCCGGCCCGATTGGGAAGCCGCGGTCAAGAATATCGCCAAGGTCGAACCGGTCGCCCGCATGATCGCGGGGGAATCCGGGATGTCCCGTTTCCTTTCCCCCGCCGCGAATTTGAAGATGGTCGCTGGGTTTTCGGCGATCCCCCGTTACGGCTGGGGCGTGATGGTTCCTCAGCCGGAGAGGGAGTTGGCCTTTCATGCCGAGGTCATCCGCAAGGGCGGCGAGATCGCCTTGGTCATCGGCCTGCTGATGTCCTGCGCCTTGGCCTGGTGGTTGGCCGGGCGGATGACAGCGCCGATTGCCAAGGTCGAGGAAGCCTCGCGCCTTCTGGCGTCCGACGATCTGCCGGCGCCTGTGGTCGCCAAAGGCCCGCTGGTGCCGGCAGAGATTGCCTCCTTGGCCGCGAATTTCAACACCATGGCCGAGCGGATGCGTGCGCGTTCGATGGAACGTGAACGCATTGTCGACGACATGCGCCGCCTTAAGAACGAGTTGGAGCAGCGCGTATCCGACCGCACCTTGGAACTGACGATGGAGATCAACGAACGCGACCGCGCCGAAAAGGAACTGCTGCGTTCGAAGGCCGAGGTCGAATACGCCAACCGGGCCAAGACGGAATTCCTGGCGCATATGAGCCACGAGTTGCGCACGCCGCTGAACGCCATCATGGGTTTTGCCGAAGTTGTCCGTGATCTGGACCCGGCGAAGGCCCAGCCGGAGCAGATCAAGCAATACGTCCAATACATTCACGATTCCGGTCACCACCTGCTGACGCTGATCAACGATCTGCTCGATATTTCGCGGATCGAGGTCGGGGCGATGCATCTGGAATTGTACGACGTCGACCTGCGGGAAATTTTGGAAAGCTGCGTGACCATCGTGACCGAGCGGGCGTCCAAGGCCGGATTGCGTCTGGTGACCGATTTTCATGGCGACCTTGGTTCGATCGAAGCCGACCCCACGCGCCTGCGGCAAATTCTGCTCAACCTGCTGATCAATGCCATCAAGTTCACGCCGAAGGGCGGGACTGTCGAGCTGAAGGCCCGCCGCCTGCCGGACGGAACCGCGGAGTTCATGGTCACCGACACGGGGATCGGGATTGCTTCGGAAGACCTGCCGCGGATCATGGAGCCGTTCAGCCAGGTCCGTCATAGCCATGTTTCGCGCAATGAGGGAACGGGCCTGGGCCTGCCCCTGGCGAAGGCCTTTGCCGAACTGCATGGCGGCACGCTGAGACTGGAAAGCGAGGTCGGTCGCGGGACCTCGGCGCTGGTCGTTTTCCCGCCTGAACGCGTTGCGGAAAAAACCGAATCTAATTAGTTGATTTAAAATAAAAATATAATGTCCCGGCGGTGGAATTTCTGCCGTCGTTCAAGTTGTTCCCGAAGGGCCGATCTGCTAAAATCCACAACGTGCAGCCCGGGACCGGGCGCGCGGGGCCAAGAGGTCTCCAACTCACTGAAAAATCAGGATAAATTTTCTTGACGCCTCCCGACGATCTGCCGCCTGACGGCGATGTGCCGCAGCCGCCCGATTCGGACGTAAGCCTCGTCAATATCGAAGACGAAATGCGTTCGTCCTACCTCGATTACGCGATGAGCGTGATCGTCAGCCGTGCGCTGCCCGATGTGCGCGACGGTCTGAAGCCGGTGCAGCGGCGCATTCTGTTCTCGATGAAGGAAAACGGCTACGAAGCCGGGAAGCCGTATCGTAAATCGGCCCGTATCGTCGGGGATGTCATGGGTAAATATCACCCCCATGGCGACCAGGCGATTTACGACGCGATGGTGCGTCTGGCGCAGGATTTCTCGATGCGCCTGCCGCTGGTCGACGGGCAGGGCAACTACGGCTCCATGGACGGCGACAAGGCCGCCGCCATGCGTTACACCGAAGCCCGCATGGCCCGGTCCGCCCATGCCCTGTTGGAAGACATCGACCGCGATACCGTCGATTTTCAGCCGAACTACGACGAATCCTCGCGCGAGCCGATCGTCCTGCCGGCCGGGTTCCCGAACCTGCTGGTCAACGGCGCCGCCGGGATCGCCGTCGGTATGGCGACCAACATCCCGCCCCATAACCTGGGCGAGGTTATTTCGGCCTGTTGCGCCTATATCGACAATCCGGACATCACCATCGACGAGATGATCGCCGAGCACGTCCAAGGCCCCGATTTTCCGACCGGGGCGCAGATTCTGGGCAAGCAGGGGATCATTTCCGCCTATCACACCGGGCGTGGCTCGGTCGTCGTGCGCGGCAAGACCTCGATCGAGGAAATCCGCAAGGACCGCTTCGCGATCATCGTGCACGAGGTTCCCTATCAGGTGAACAAGGCGCGCATGATCGAGATCATGGCCGACGCCGTGCGCGACAAGAAGATCGAGGGCATTGCCGACCTGCGTGACGAATCCGACCGCGACGGTGTTCGCGTTGTGGTTGAAATCAAGCGCGACGCCGAGCCCGAGGTCGTGCTGGCGCAACTGTTCCGGTTTACCCCGCTGCAGACGTCGTTCGGCGTCAACATGCTGGCTTTGGACGGTGGCCGTCCGAAGCTGATGAACCTGAAAGAGATCATCGCCGCCTTCGTCGCCTTCCGCGAGGAAGTCATCCGCCGCCGGACGATTTACGAGCTGGCCAAGGCGCGCGAACGCGCCCATGTGTTGGCCGGCTTGGTCGTGGCGGTCGTCAATATCGACGAGATCATCGCCCTGATCCGGGCCGCGAAAGACCCGCAAACCGCCCGCGAACAGCTGATGGCGCGTGATTGGCCGGCCGAAGAGGTCGAGCCGATGATCCGCCTGTTGGACGAGCCGGGCCGCGCCGTGGTCGATGGCAAGTATCGCCTGTCCGAAGAACAGGCCCGGGCTATCCTGGAGTTGCGTCTGCATCGCCTGACCGGGCTGGAACGGGACAAGATCGGCGGCGACCTGGAAGAGCTGGGCAAGCAGATCACCTATTACCTGGAGCTGCTCGGTTCGCGCGAGATGTTGTATCAACTTTTGCGCGAAGAACTGGTTGAAATGTCGGCCAAGTTCGCGACCGACCGCCGCACCTCGCTGGAAGACGCCGAGTTCGAGCACGACCTCGAAGACCTGATCCAGCGTGAGGATATGGTCGTGACCGTGACCAACGCGGGCTATGTCAAACGCGTGCCGCTGTCCACATATCGGGCGCAGCGCCGCGGCGGCAAGGGCCGCTCGGGCATGGCGACCCGGGACGAGGATTTCGTCAGCCAGGTGTTCGTCGCCAATACCCATACGCCGATGCTGTTCTTCTCGTCGGCGGGCATGGTCTACAAGATGAAGGTCTATCGCCTGCCGGTCGGCACGCCGCAATCGCGCGGCAAGGCGTTCATCAACCTGCTGCCGCTGGACGAGGGCGAGACCATCACCACGGTCATGCAATTGCCCGAGGACGAGGATACCTGGGGCGATCTGTTCGTGATGTTCGCGACCAAGGCGGGCTTCGTCCGCCGCAACCGTCTGTCGGACTTCACTAACGTCATGGCCAACGGCAAGATCGCCATGAAGTTCGAGGGTGAATACGCCGACGACCAGTTGGTCCGCGTGCGGGTTTGCTCCGAAGACGACGACATCCTGTTGTCCGCCGCCGGCGGCAAGTGCATTCGCTTCCCGGTCACCGCGATCCGCGTGTTCTCGGGCCGCTCGTCCCACGGGGTGCGCGGCATGAAATTGGCGGATGGGGACGAGCTGATCGCGCTGTCCGTCGTTCGCCATGTGAAGGTCGATACGGACGACCGCGATGCCTACCTGCAGGCCCGCAACGCGGCCCGGCGTCTGCGCTCCGGCGATTACACCGACCGAGCCGAGGACAAGGCCCGCGACGAGGAACTGGCGGCGCGTCTGGAAGAACCCAAGTTCGCCGAAATGGTCGAAAACGATCAGTTCATCCTGACCCTGACCGACGACGGCTACGGCAAGCGGACCTCGGCCTACGAGTACCGTATTTCCGGGCGCGGTGGGCAGGGTGTCGGCAATATCAACGTGGAACGCGCCGGTAAGGCCGACGCCCGCGTGGTCGCGGCCTTCGGCGTGTTGGAAACGGACCAGCTGGTCATGGTCTCCAACGGCGGCCAGATCATCCGCGTGCCGATCGACGGCATTTCGATCTACAGCCGCTCGTCCCGTGGCGTGCGGGTGTTCAACACCGCCGAAGACGAACATGTCGTCTCGGTCTCGCGTCTGCGCGACGTCAACGACGATGAAGAGGATGAAGAGCTGGATCCCGATGCGGAACAGGGCGAGGGCGCGGAGAATGCCTCCGAACCCGTGGCCGAGGCCCCGCAGGATTCCGCCGAGGACGAAACACCCGAAGAGGAAAGCTGATGCCCGGTAACCGTGGCGTATATCCCGGCACCTTCGATCCGGTGACGAAGGGCCATATGGACATCATCGTGCGTGGCGCGCGCGTGGTTGACGAGTTGATCGTCGCCGTCGCCGTCAACGCGGGCAAGGGGCCGCTGTTCACCCTGGACGAGCGGGTCGAGATGCTCGAGGCCGAGATCGCGACCCTGGACCCGGCCATCGGCTCGCGGATCGAGGTTCGCCCGTTCGACAACCTGCTGATGGAATTCGTCGGACAGGTCGATGCCTCGTTGATCGTGCGCGGCCTGCGCGCGGTTTCGGACTTCGAATACGAATTCCAGATGGCGGGCATGAACGCGCGCCTCAACCCAAAGGTCGAAACGGTCTTTTTGATGGCCTCCGAGCGGCACCAGTTCATTTCCTCGCGCTTCGTCAAGGAAATCGGCTCGCTCGGCGGCGACATCGGCCATTTCGTCTCCGAAGCCGTCAAAGCACGGCTTTTGGAGCGCTTCGAAGAGCGCCGTAAAGCAGGGGAATAAAGGGGTTTTGCCAGGGGCGGGCAGAAATCCGGAAAAAAGCGCTTTCGGGCGTTGACCTTCCGGCCATTGGCCCGTAATTTCCGGCCCTGCCTTTCGGGCGCCGCCCGACAGGACCAGCCGACATTAGGCGCGCTTAGCTCAGTTGGTAGAGCAACTGACTTTTAATCAGTAGGTCACAGGTTCGAATCCTGTAGCGCGTACCAATTCAAAGCCCCCGGAAACGCCGTTTCCGGGGGCTTTTTGGTTTGGCGATGGCGCTAATTGTCCGACTTGTGACCGATGGCGATCAATGAATTATCGGCTGAATCAAGTGGTTGCGGGGGCAGGCAAAATGCGGAACAACTGATTTCCCGCATCCAATTCTAGCGGGGAGAAGATACGGCTTCTCGTCATGTTCAGAGGCGCGGTGCGGACATGATGCAGCATGTTCAATAAACACGTCACGGGGTAGTGAATTGAAGCCAAATAAATACTTTTCATATATAAAATAAAACCTGATGGTCGCTGAGAAGACATTATCGAAAAACATTCTCGCCATAGCTCGACGGGCAATCCGCAGCAATGTTGGTCGAAAGATTCTGATCCCACTCCTTAGGGCTCTCGATATTATTGGGGGAGCCGCAATCAAAACAAAGGCGGGAGCCAAACTTGTTGGCCAAATAGTACCCGGATCTCGACCAGTTCTCTGTACAGACTGCTTCTCTGACCACGGTTTGCGAATAGATGCGGAGCGAATTGGAATTCCTCATGCTCTACCTTGCCCAAATTGCGGCATGAACGGGACTAAAAAGCTCACTCCCCATTTGGTTAGAGCTTTGGCATCGCAATATTTTGTTCGGGGATCGGTTCATAGATCAAGTTACGGCTCGGCTCCGAGCGTGCAATTTAATGAACGTCGATTTCAAAACGGAGATTACGATGGCCCTGAGTGGCTAAGAGATGACGTATCGCTTATCAGTGAAAAAGGGAGGATTGGACTTTTTCACTACGGGCCCCGGTTGTGGATGCTCGGATATATCGAACCGTTAGAAGATTTGCAGGACCCTACTAGAAGGGGCCCTGTTCTCGACCGAATTTTGAAGGAGTATCCCGAGCGCATCCTACCGAAGGGAGAATTCATTTATCGGTTGCGTGCAAATCCGGAGGACCCTGCTGCGACCAGCGAATATGACAGTCCACCTGACATCATGTTGGGGCGCGGTAGGCTGGACTCGCCTAGTCAGCCGGTCCTTTATTGTTCCCAAGACATTGAGAGCTGTGTGCACGAGTGCAGGGTTACTGTCGAAGACGAACTGTATTTAGCTGCTCTAAAACCGACACGTGACCTTCGACTTCTCGACCTAACAGTTGTCCTACAGGAAGAGAATGTGACTGAGTTCGAAAGTCTCGACATGGCAGTGCACATGCTGTTCTTTGCCGCTGACCACTCATACGATATTTCAAGGGAGATCGCAGCCGCGGCCCGGAACGCTGGATTCGACGGGCTTATCTACCCTTCGTATTTTAGCCAAGTGCGTTCTGGGGCAATGCCGTTTGAGACCGTCTACGGGATTGCCGTACGTAGATTCCCAAACGCCGCGATGTACGCGACTAGGGGCATTTTTTCGAACGTTGCCCTATTTGGGCGTCCCATTAAAGAAGGCGTACTCGACGTCTCATGTGTAGATCGTCTTGTGATTCACAAAGTCCACTATGATTTTCGATTCGGTCCTGCCCGGGAAAAGTTTGTTCAGGAAGCGGAGAAACTCACCGGCATAGACAACGTTTAGCGAACCCTGGCTTTTTGTGTTTTACGTACCAATCCAAAGCCCCTGGAGACATCCGTTTCCAGGGGCTTTTCGTTGCTTCTAATGCTGCGGGTCGCGGACCGGGGGGGCGCCTCGGGCGTCGGCTTCTTCCTGTTCGGCCTGCCGGCGGCGGATCGCGGATTTGACCTCGCGCCACACGCTGAGGGCGTAGTTGTCGCGGTCGTATTGGGCGTCGAGCGCGCCGGCGATGGCGGCGTTGAGGGCATCGTTCAAGCCGTGTTTGTTGATCAGGTATTCTGCGATGTCTTTGGGATCGTCATGCATGGGCGGTCCGGTACTTTCTTGGTCTGTAGGCTTGGTCTGTAGGGCCTTTGTCGAAATGGGATGTTCCATAGCGACGTGTGCAGGGGAATGGTGTCGCCTTTATGGCCTTGGGTGACCCGAATTCGCCTAATTCTCCACGCGCGATATACTTAAGAAGGTGAAGCGTGGCGGGCGCCGGTGGATCTGGAACCTGATTATTTTTGCACAGAAGCGTGCGAAAATTTCGAATTGTCGTTCAAATTAATTCAATGCACGCTTCTTGTAACAAACGCGCAAAACAACAGCGTCAACAAGGGGCCGACAGGGCATGGAACTTGTCATTGCGCTCGGCATGAACGGCATCGTTTGGGGCTTGATCATCGCTTTGATCGCCTTGGGCCTGTCGATCATCTTCGGGCTTCTCGATATCATCAACATCGCCCATGGCGATTTCTTCATGGTCGGCACCGTGCTGGCCTGGTTCGTGTTCGAATCCACCGGGAATTACTGGCTGGCGTTCGCCATCGTCCCGGTCATCGGGTTCGGGCTGGGGGCCTTGATCGAATACACGGTGATCCAGCCGATCAAGAACGCGGCGGCATTGTCCATCGTTGCGACCTTCGGTCTGTCGATCATCCTGCAGGAAGGCGTGCGGGCCACCTACGGCGCCGCGCCGAGCCGCCTAGTCGCGCCGATCGAAGGCACGATCCCGCTGTTCGGCCTGGAATACGAGCTGTATCGCCTGTTCGCGGCCTTGCTGGCTGTGGTCGCCATCGGCCTGTTCTTCATGTTCCTGCATCGGACCAAGATGGGCACCTGGATGCGGGCCGTCCGGTTCGATCCGGAAACCGCCACGGCCATGGGCATTCCGGCCCGCCGTGTCTACATGATCACCTTCGCCATAGGTTTCGCCATGGCTTCGCTGGGCGGCGTCGTTGCCGGGCCGATCACCACGGTCGATTTCCAGGCCGGGGTCGATGTCCTGCCGTTCTGTTTCATGGCGGTGATCATCGGCGGCCTGGGCAACCTGGAAGGCACGGTCGCGGCGGCGGTTCTGCTGGCCTTTTTCGAAGGGATCATGGCCAGCTTCGCCGACCCGACCATGGCGCGTATCGGCTCGCTCGTATTGATGAGCGCCGTGCTGATGGTGCGTCCGCACGGGATTTTCTCGGGGGCGACCCGATGACGGCGGCCGCAATCAATCGCCTGGGCATTCTCGTTTTCGCCCTGTTCGCCCTGACCGCGCCCTGGGTTCTGCCGCTGTTCGTCGATGAATTCTGGGTCGATATCCTGTCCGAGATGATGATCTGGTCGTTGCTGGCCGCCAGCGTGAACCTGCTGTTCGGTTACGTCGGCCTGCTGTCGTTCGGCCAGGCGCTGTTCTTCGGCATGGGGATGTACGGCGTCGCCATCGGCGTGGCCAAGCTTGGCCTGGGGTTCTGGCCCGCGTTCGGCCTGGGCATCGTCCTGGCGACCGGCATGTCGGTCCTGGCCGGGGCCTTGGCCGTGCGCCTGACCTGGCATTACTTCGCGATCATCACCGTGGTGTTCTCGCTGATCTTCTATTTCACGGCCCTGTCGTGGAAGCCGCTGACCGGCGGCGATGACGGCCTGTCGTTCTCAATGCCGCCGCTGCTGTCCATCGGCGAGGATTGGGAGCTGTCCCTGACCGATCCGACGGTGCAGTACTACTTCATCATTCTGGTCGTCGGCGCGTGTTATGCGCTGATGGGGGTGATCCTGCGCAGTCCCCTGGGCTGGGCCTTCCGCACCGTGCGGGAAAACGCCATGCGAGCCTCGCTGATCGGCTTGAATGTCTATCTGATCCGTCTGACGGCGTTCGTCGTCGCCGGGTTCATCGCCGGGACGGCGGGGGCGCTGTTCGCCTTCTTCGGGCGCTACGCCTCGGCGTCCTACATGTTCTATCACGTCTCGGGCGAGGCCGTGGTCTGGGCCATCATCGGCGGGGCGGGCACCTTGCTCGGCCCGGTCGTCGGCACCAGCCTTTTGATCCTGCTGCGCGAGGAGCTGTCGACCCTGTGGGAGCACTACCTGCTGCTGGTCGGGGTGATCGTGATCATGGTCGTGATCTTCGCGCCCAAGGGCCTGGGCGGTGTCTGGCATGCTCTGGTCGCCAAGATCGCCAAGAAAGATGAAGAAGAAGGGGAGGGCTCGGCATGACCGGCGACGCCAAAACCCCGCTGCTCGAACTCGACGGCGTTGAAAAACATTTCGGCGGCCTGGCGGCCCTGGGCGGCGTGAACGTCTCGCTCGACCAAGGCAAGCTGTCGGCGATCATCGGCCCCAACGGCGCCGGTAAGACCACGACCTTCAACGTCATCACCGGCATCCTGCCGCCGTCATCCGGGACCATCAAATTCCTGGGCCAGGACATCACCAACGCCTCGGTCCATGAAATCAGCCGCCTGGGCCTGGCCCGGACGCTGCAGATCAAAAGCGTGTTCCACGGCCTGACCGTTCGCGAGAACCTGTGGATCGCGGCCCAGTCCCGCGAAGGCATCTTCAAGCCGTTCACCAGCGCCAAGTCGTGTCGCCGCGCCAACGAGCGGGCCGATGCCCTGTTGGAAGAACTGGCCCTGACCCATCTGGCCAAGCAGAGCGCCGCCAACCTGTCTTACGGCGACGTCGCCTTGCTGGAGATCGGCATCGCCCTTGCGACCGAGCCGAAGCTTTTGCTGCTGGACGAGCCGATCTGCGGCATGGGTCCGGCGGAAACCGAGCGCACGGTCGAGAAGATCAAGGAACTGTCCAAGCGCATCGACATCATCATCATCGAGCACGACATCGAGGTGGTGTTCGACATTTCCGACGACATCGTCGTCATGGCGCTGGGCAAGGTTCTGGCCCGCGGCACACCCGCCGAAATTTCACAGAATGCCGAAGTCCGCGCCGCCTACTTGGGAGACGACGACGATGCTTGAGCTGAACGGCGTCCACGCCCATTACGGCAAGGTTCATGTCCTGCAAGGCGCATCGCTGCAGGTCCACAACGGCGAGGCCGTGGCCCTTTTGGGCCGCAACGGCGTCGGCAAGACGACGACCCTGAAAACCATCATGGGGCTGGTCTGCGCCACGGGCGGCGAAATCGTGTTCAACGGCCATGGCCTGAACGACCTTCCGGCGCACAAGATTCCGTCGACCGGTATCGGCTACGTGCCGCAGGGGCGGGGCATCTTCCCGACCCTGTCGGTCAAGGAGAACCTGGAAATCGCCTTGTCCAAGGCGCCGCCGTCGCATGTCACCGATTACGTGTTCGACCGCTTCCCGCGCCTTAAGGAACGTCTGGCACAGCCGGGCGGCACCCTGTCCGGCGGGGAACAGCAGATGCTGGCCATCGCCCGCTGTTTGGTGATGCAGCCGCGCCTGATCATCCTGGACGAGCCGACCGAAGGCATCATGCCGATCCTGGTTCAGGACATCCGGCGCGAGATCAAGACCGTCAATGAATCGGGGGTCTCGATCCTGTTGGTCGAACAGAACATCAAGACCGCGCTGCGCCTGTGTTCGCGCATTTACATCATGGAAAAGGGCGCGGTCGTGCATGCGGCCACGGCCGAAGAACTGAAAGACGACAAAGAGACCCTGCACCGATACCTCGGGGTCACCGTTTAACAACATAACCGTCGACGAAGGCGGGGCTTCACGAACCTCCCAACACAATCCAGTCGGAGACACGTCATGACCAAAGACATCAAGAACAAACAGCCGGTTTCGGCCGCTTCGTCGGGTCACACCCGGCGTTCGTTCCTGCAGACCGCCCTGATGGGCGGGGCCGCCGCGACCGGCGCCTATTTCGGCATCATCCACCGCGCCAATGCCGCCGGGCCCATCGTGATCGGCCATCAGTGCGAACAGACCGGCGGGTTTTCGTCCTGGGGTTACTGGCATGACAAATGCGCCCAGGCGGCGGTCAAGGTCATTAACGAAGGCGGCGGCATCGCCGGGCGCAAGGTCGAATTGGCGACCGAAGATACGGAATCCAACCCCGCCGCCGGCGCGCGCAAGCTGCGCTCGCTGATCCAGCGCCGGAAGGCGTCGTTCGTCGTCGGCTCGGTTCACTCGGGCATCATGCTGGCCTCGATCCCCATCGCGACCGAATTGAAGACGCCGTATTTCTCGGCCGGTGAAGCGACCGAAGCGACGGGCTCCAAGGGCTCGCGCTACAGCTTCCGCACCGGGACCGACACCTATGCCCTGGCCGCCGCGGGCGTGCCCTGGGCGATGGAAAACCTGGGCAAGAACTGGACGATGATCTTCCCCGATTACGCCTGGGGCCACAGCCATCATCAGGAACACCGCAAGCTGATCGAAGCCGCGGGCGGCAAGGTCAACGACCCGATCGCCGTGCCGCTGGGCACCAAGGATCTGGTGCCGTACCTGGCCCGTATCCCGGAAGAAACGGAAGTCCTGTTCTCGGTCTTCTTCGGCGCGTTGTCGGTGGCCTTCTATACCCAGGCCAAGACGATGAAGCTGGACGAGAAGATGAAGATGTATTCCGTCTCCGGGACCATTGAAGCCATCGACCCGCGCGATATCGACGGTGCGACCGAGGGCGTCTACTTCCTGGAAAACTTCCCGCGTCCGCTGGAATACAAGAACGACGAATACCACAA
>CAXGUG010000105.1:0-13247 GCA_964012715.1 uncultured Rhodospirillaceae bacterium
TTTCACGCAGACCCGCGTTGGTGATCCGACGCATCTGCGGTTTGGTCCGCAGTTCAGCGATGGTCGCGCAACCGGTATAGCCCATGGCTGCCTTCAGACCGCCGACCAGTTGATGCAGGATCGTGCCCAGCGGCCCGCGATAGGGCACGCGGCCTTCGACGCCTTCCGGCACCAGCTTCAGGTTGTCGGAGACTTCCTGCTGGAAATAGCGGTCGGCGGAACCGCGCGCCATGGCGCCCAAGGATCCCATGCCGCGATAGGATTTGTAGGACCGGCCCTGATACAGCAGAACCTCGCCCGGGCTTTCGTCCGTCCCGGCGAACAACGAGCCGATCATCACCGCTTCGGCGCCCGCCGCGATGGCTTTGGCGATATCGCCCGAATACTTGATGCCGCCGTCGGCGATGCAGGGCACGCCGGCTTTGCCGCAGGCCTCGGCCGATTCCATGATCGCCGTCAGCTGCGGCATACCCACGCCCGCGACCATGCGGGTGGTGCAGATGGTGCCCGGCCCGATGCCGATCTTGACCCCGTCGGCCCCGGCGTCGATCAGGGCCTTGGCCCCGTCCGGCGTGGCGACGTTGCCGCCGATGATCTGCGTGCTGTTGGACAGCTTTTTGATCTCGGTGATGGCGTCCAGAACGCCCTTGGAATGGCCGTGCGCGGTATCGACGACGATCACATCGACACCCGCGTCGATCAGGGCTTCCGCCCGGGCGCGGCCGTCCGCGCCGACGCCGGTCGCGGCGGCAACCCGCAGGCGGCCTTGCGTATCCTTGCAGGCGTTGGGGTAGGCCTGTTCCTTTTCGATGTCCTTGACCGTGATCAGGCCGACGCAACGGTATTCGTCATCGACCACGATCAGGCGTTCGATCCGGTATTTGTGAAGCAGCTTCTTGGCTTCTTCGCGGGACGTGCCTTCCTTGACCGTGATCAGGGGCAGGTCCGGGCGGTTCTGCGTCATCAGCTCGGACACCGGCTGATTGACGTTCTCGGCGAAGCGGATGTCGCGGTTGGTCAGGATGCCGACCAGCCGCCCGTTGTCGCGTTCGACCACCGGCATGCCGGAAAAGCCGGCGCTTTCCTTGATCCGCAGGGCATCGGCCAGGGTCTGATCCGGGAACATGGTGACCGGATTGATGACCATGCCGCTTTCGAATTTCTTGACCTTGCGGACCTCCGCGGCCTGTTCCTCGGGCGTCATGTTTTTATGCAGGACGCCGATCCCGCCGGCCTGGGCCATGGCGATGGCCAGGGCGCTTTCCGTGACCGTATCCATGGCGGCGGAGACGAGCGGGATGCGCAGGCTGATATCCCGGGTCAACCGGGTGCTGGTATCTGCGGTGGCGGGAAGGACGTTGGACGCGGCCGGCACCAGAAGGACATCGTCAAACGTGAGCGCTTCTTTGATTTCGGCCATGCCATCCTCAATATCTGGGTGTGAGTTGGCGGCCCATCATACACATGCGCGGCCCCTTGCCAAGCTCCTTCACGCAGTTGCAAAAACCTATGGAAACTGGGGCTTTTAGGCCTCTGTTTCCGGGCGAAAGCCGGTCGCGACGACATAGCTTTCGGCGGAATCGGCGCGGCTGGCCGGGGGTTTGGCGTGTTTGACCGTGGCGAAGCGCCGCTTCATCAGGTTCAAAAGGTCGTTCTCGGTGCCGCCTTTCAGGACCTTGGCGACGAATGCGCCGCCGGGGGCGAGAACCTCCAGGGCGAAGTCGAGCGCGGCCTCGCACAGCGCCATGATGCGCAGGTGGTCGGTCTGCCGGTGCCCGGTGGACGCCGCCGCCATGTCGCTCATGACCAGGTCCGCCGGGCCGTTCATCACGTCCTTGATGGCGTCGGGGGCGTCTTCGTCCATGAAGTCCTTGATGATCAGCGTTGCGCCCGGAATGGAATCCATTTCCTGAAGGTCGATGCCGACGACTTGGCCCGTGGGGCCGACGGCGGCGACCGCGACCTGGGTCCAGCCGCCGGGCGCGGCCCCCAGGTCGACGACCCGGCCGCCCTTTTTGAGCAGGCCGAACATGTCGTCCAGTTCCAACAGCTTGAACGCGGCGCGGGACCGGTAGCCCCGGGCACGGGCCTCGGCCACATAGGGGTCGTTCAATTGCCGTTCCAGCCATAGCTTGGACGACGTCTTACGCCCTTTGGCCGTTTTTACCCGGGTATGCAGGTTGCGCCCGGAAAAGCGGGTCGCGCCGGTTTTCGAGCCGGATTTGGATTTACGCGATTTGGGCGCGCCGGGACGGCTCGCGCCACCCCGTCCGGAACCTGAACGTGCGGTCATTGTTTGGCGGATTCCTGCATCATGCGGACCAACAGGCCTTCGCGCACGCCACGGTCGGCGATGCGCAACTGCCCGGCGGGCCAGCGTTTCGTGATCGCCTTCAGGATAGCACATCCCATGACCATGAGGTCGGCCCGTTCAGGGCCGATGCAGGGCAGGCTCTTGCGGGCCTCGCAGGGCATGGCTGAAACGCGGTCGGCCAGGGCTTCCATATCGGCGAAATCGATGGTCAGGCCATCGACCTGCGACCGGTCATAACGCGGCAGGCCCAGGTGCAGGGCACCCAGCGTCGTGACCGTGCCGGAGGTGCCGAGCATCAACGCCCCCTCGCGGGCGAAGGTTTCGGAAACGCCGAATTCCATATCGAACGGGGCCAGCAGCGAATCGATCTCGGACACCAGCAATTGAAACCGCGCCCGCGTGCAGTCGGGCGAGGCGTTCTTTTCCATCAAATTGACCACCCCGATCGGCAGCGACAGGATGCCGATGGGCCGGGGCACGCAGGATTCCAGGTCGATCCAGCTCAGCTCGGTTGACCCGCCGCCGATGTCGAACATCAGGGCCCGGGAATGCCCGCCCTGAAGCAACGGCAGGCAACCGGCCAGGGTCAAAGTCGCTTCTTCTTCCGCCGGGATCGCTTCCAGGGTGATGCCCGTCTCGGTCTGAACCTTGCTGAAGAAGTCCTTGCAGTTGATCGCCTGGCGGCAGGCCTCGGTCGCCACGTAGCGGGCGCGGACCACGTTGTGGCGCTTGATCTTTCCTGCGCAGACGCGCAGCGCCGAGATGGTCCGCTGAATGGCGTCTTCGCACAGGTTGCCGGAATAGGTCAGCCCTTCGCCCAGGCGGACGATTCGCGAGAACCCGTCGATCACCAACGGCCCGTTCGGCGACGGCTTGGCGATCAGCATCCGGCAGTTATGAGTGCCCAGATCGATGGCCGCGTAGCAGGGGCCGCTGCCCTTGGGGCGGCGGCGGTGCCGATAAGGCGGATTTGCTTGGGGCCCTTTGGCCATGAAGACTTCCAACGGTTTGCTACGGGTTGTTCCCGCTTGACCGTGCATTTTAATGGAGCACGGTCGCGGGTCCAACAAATCAATGCTGTTAATAAGGTTATTCATCGGATGGACGAAACCGCTTCTGATCGGTTGCGTTCCGACGGGGCGTTCGTTATATAACCGCCCTGGTTCGCTTCGCCCTGGCCATTATCTGGGGACGGCGGCCCTTAATCTCAATGGGGTATGGTGTAACGGTAGCACGCCGGACTCTGACTCCGTCAGTCTTGGTTCAAATCCAGGTACCCCAGCCAAAACGAAAGGCGCTTCCGGTGACGGGAGCGCCTTTTGCATTTGGGTGCGTCGGAAGGGGGCGGGTCAGGTGCCCGCGCGGCGTTCCTCGCCGGGGATCGGCTGATCGGCGCGGCGGCGTTCCGGTCCGATATAGGTCGGTTTTGCGACCTGCGGGCGGCGCTGGGCGGCGATGGCCGAAATCATGCGGCGCAACAGGCCCTCGGCGGTGACCGGCTTGATCAGGATTTCGTTCACGCCCGCATTCATGGCGCGGGTGATCTTCATGCGGTCGACCGAGGCCATGGTCATGATGATCGGCAGGTTCGGTGCGGGGCTGCCCTCGGCGCGGCGCAGGAACATGGTGAATTCCAGGCCGGGAATGGCTTTCAGGTCCCAATCGACGATGGCGATGTTCGGTTCCTGGGTGCGGATCAGGCCCAGCGCCTCGGCCCCGTCATGGGCGAGGTGAATGTCGCTGACGCCAAGCTGCGTCAGGGTGCGGCGCGTCTGGTGCAGGAAAAAGTCCTGACCGTCGCCGACGACGACGGACAACCGCGAGAAACGCTCAGTCGGCTGACTTCCGGTGCGGAAGCGCGTGTTCGACATAATTCCCATGGATATCTTTCTCCTGCCCGGGAAGGGCGCCCTCTTGGGACCACCGGGGGAAGGATAAAGTTCCAGGAATTACCAACTGGTTAAAAAGTCTTAAGATTTATCGGGGGAACGGAAAGCCCGCGGACGAAACGCCCGCGGGCCCGCCGGACAAAAGAAATCAGAGCACGCAGTGTTTGGCGAAATCGGCGGCTTCGTTGGCCGACCAGTCGCCTTTGGGCTTTTCCTTCAATTGGTCGCACCATTCCTTGCTGCCCACTTCGGGGCTACAGGCGCTCAGCGCGGCAACCGACATCAACGCCACGGCGGCGGCGAGGGACAGGCGGCGCATCAGATGGAAATTCCGAATCATTGTCGTCTCCTAGATGGATCGGGGGAATGTCTACTTATCTCCGGCGCGACGATGGAAATCAACGCCGCTCGCGCCCTTGTCTGTTCTCGCCCCCTGGCCTGTTATCGCCCCCGCGCCTGATATAGAAAGAGCCATGACCGATGACGTTGCCCTCCAGCCTAATGCGCCTTTGGGCGCGGCCCGCCTGGAATGGCGGGACGGCGCGCCGCGCTCGGATGCGTTTGGCGACGTCTATTTTTCCGTCGCCGATGGCCTGGGCGAGACGCGGTATGTGTTCCTGGACGGCATCGGCGGGCCCGACGCTTGGCGGGGCCGGGATCGATTCACCCTGGGCGAATTGGGATTCGGCACAGGCCTGAACGTCCTGGCGGCATGGGACAGTTGGCGGCGCACCGCTCCGGCGGGGGCCCGTCTGCATATCGTCTCGGTCGAGGGCTTTCCCCTGTCGGTCGAGGACCTTGCCGAAGCCCATGCGGCCTTTCCCGAGTTCGCGGCCTTGTCGGCGGAGTTGCGCCGGGCCTATCCGCGCCGGGTGCCGGGCTTTCACCGTCTGCGTCTGGATGGCGGGCGGGTCACGCTGACCCTTTTGTTCGGGCCGGTCCTGTCGATGCTTGCGAGCCTGGAGGCATCGGTCGACGCCTGGTTCCTGGACGGGTTCGCGCCGTCGCGCAATCCGGAGATGTGGTCCGACGCCGTGTTCCGCGAGATTGCCCGCCTCTGTGCGCCGGGGGCGCGGCTGGCGACCTTTTCCGCCGCCGGGGCGGTGCGTCGTGGCCTTGCCGCCGCCGGATTCGCCATGGAAAAGCGCCCGGGTTTCGGCGGGAAGCGGGAATGTCTGGCCGGGCGATATGAGGGCGGGGAGGCACCGCCTCAGGCCGAACCCTGGTTCGCAACGCCACCACCGGTGATGCCGGGCGCTCGGGTCGCGGTGATCGGCGGCGGGATCGCCGGGCGGGCGGCGGCGCGCTGCCTCGCTGATGAAGGCTTCCGGCCGGTGCTGTTCGACGCGGGGGCGGGGGACGTCCAGCCGAACCGCGTGTTGGTCTCGCCGCGTTTGGCCGATCCGAACGATCCCTATGGCCGCTTCATGGCGCAGGCGTTTCTGCATGCCGACCGCTGCGGCGGACTGCCCCCGGCTACGGGGGCCTTGCACCTACCGTCGGAACGGGAGAGCGCGCGCCTGTGTGATTTCGCGGATCGCCTGGGCTGGGGCGACGACCTTGTCCGTCCTGTCGATGCAGCGGCGGCATCGTCGCTGGCCGGATTGCCTGTGACGCGGGGCGGGGTCTGGTATCCGATGGGCCGGTTCGCGGCCCCGTCGGATGTCGCAGTGGTCGAGATGCGGCGAGAGCAGGTTACGGGTTTGACGCCCGACGGGGCGGGGTGGGCCGTGCGGACGGCGGCAGGCCCGGAGGCTTATGACGCGGTGGTATTGGCGGCGGGCCCATGGTCGGCGGGGTTGGTCCCGGGCGGGTTGATCGGATTGCGTGGCAATCGGGGACAGTTATGTCATATGCCGCCGGTGGCCGGGTCGGCGCGGCTGCGCCTGCCGGTCAGCTTCGGCGGTCATGTGACGCCGCTGACGGGGATCGGCGACGGTGTCGGCCATGTCTTGGGCTCGTCCTATGAACGCTGGGACATGACCGCCCAAGATGCGGACTGGCGGGGCCTGCGCCAAGGTGATTTGGATTACGCCCTGGACGGGGTGGCGGCGGTGCTGCCGGATTGGGCCGAGGCCTGGCGGGGCGCGCCGCTACAAGGCTGGGCCGGATTGCGGGCGACGACGGCGGATCACGTCCCGATGGTCGGGCCCCTCGCTGATCGGGCGGCGTATGATACGGCTTATCGGGATCTGCACCATGGGCGGCGCGGCGCCTTGCCGTCGGCCCCCTACTTGAACAATGCCTTCATTCTGGCCGGGTTAGGATCGCGCGGATATCAGACGGCGTTCCTGGCGGCGGAATTGCTGGCCGCGACCCTATCCGGCGCGCCGCTGCCGGTGGACAGCGACGTCGCCCGCGCCCTGCATCCGGCGCGGATGCAGGTCAGGGCCTTGCGCCGTCCGCCGTCGCAGCGGGACGAGCGATAAGATGGGTCAGGATTAGGACGCGCAGACCTTATCGGCCAGGCGGGCCATAAATTCCTCGCCCTTGGCGACTTGGTCCAGGGTGATGAATTCGTTGGGCTTGTGCGCTTCGTTGATCGAGCCGGGGCCGACGATCACGCTGGGCACGCCCGCCGTCTGCTGGAACAGGCCCGCCTCGGTGCCGAAGGCCACGGCGGCATGGTCGTTGCGACCGGCCAATTGCTTGGCCAGGGTTACGACTTCGTCCGTCGGATCGGTGTTCAACGCCGGGATGCCCGACAGGGTTTCGACCGAGATGCCGGTTTCCGGCGATGCGGCCTGCATCTCTGCTTCCAGCTCGCGCACGTAAGCCATGATTTCGGCCTCCAGCACTTCCGCGTCGTGGGTCGGCAGGTGGCGGAATTCGAAATCCATACGGCAATGGCCGGGCACGATGTTCAACTGCTCGCCGCCCTTCATCACGCCGGTATGCACGGTGGTGTAGGCGACGTCGTACAACTCGTCGAACGGGCCTTCCTTGGCGATGCGTTCGGCCATGCCGCGCAGGAACACCGCCAGCTTGGCCGCATAGTCGACGGCATTCACACCCAGCGGCGTTAGCGACGAATGCGCTTCCTTGCCCTTGAACTGGGCGCGGAAGCTGCGCTTGCCCTTGTGCCCGACGCAGACCTGCATGCTGGTCGGCTCCCCGATGATGCCCATGATCGGGCGGATCGGCTGTTCGTTCATCATCTTGATCAGCGAGCGCACGCCGATGCAGCCGACTTCCTCGTCATGGGAGAACGCCAGATGGATCGGGGTCGACAGGCCGCGCTTCAGGAATTCGGGCACGAAGGCCAGCGCGATGGCGATGAAGCTTTTCATGTCCGAGGTGCCGCGGCCATACAGCTTGCCGTCTTTTTCCGTCACCGTGAACGGATCGGTCGCCCAATCCTGACCGTCGACCGGCACGACGTCGGTATGGCCGGACAGCATGATCCCGCCCCGGTCCGTCGGGCCCAGGGTGGCGTACAGGTTCGCCTTAGTGCCCGTGGAATCGTGAACCAGGCGGCTTTCGACGCCATGGCCGTTCAAGTAGTCCTGAACGAAAGCCATGAGTTCCAGGTTGGAATAGTGGCTGGTGGTGTCGAAGCTGATGAGTTTTTCGATAAGCTGTCGGCTGCGGAGTTCGGTCATCTGAACCTGTATCTTTTGTCTGATTTTCGACTGTCAAAATCGGCGCTTCCGCGCACAAGGTCAAGCGCCCAAAGGTGCGGGCTAGGGATGCGTGGGGGGACGGGCGTCCGGCGATTGCTCGGCGCCGACGCTGCGGGTCATTTTGGGCAGCATCGTCCCCATGGTCAGGCCGCGCAGGCCCAGGAACAGGGTGAACGTCGCCCATAGCCCATGGTTACCCCAGGTCTCGACGGCGAAGGGCAGGGCCACGGCATAGATCGCCAGGGAAATGGCCATGCCGTTGCGCATTTCGCGGGTCCAGGTGGCACCGATGTAAACGCCGTCGAACTGATAACTCCAGACCGCGATCATCGGCATGACCATCAACCAGGGCAGGTATTCATAAGCCGTTTGGCGGACTTCCGGCACGGTGCTCAGGGTGTCGATGATCGCGACCCCGGCCAGCCAATAGGCGAACACGAACATAAGCGCGAAGATCAGGCTCCAGATCGTCGTCGCCTTGACCGCGCGGCGGAACAGGTTGCGGTCGCCGGCCCCGACGGCTTGCCCGGCCAGCGCCTCGGCGGCATTGGCGAAGCCGTCCAGGGCATAGGCGGCGAAGGCGGTGAACTGCAGCAGCAGGGCATTGGCGGCCAGGATTTCGTCGCCCATCCGCGTCCCGGCGGAGGTGAAGATGACGAAGGCCGTCTGCAGCATCAGCGAGCGGAAGAAGATGTCGCCATTCACGCTCAGCATGCGGCGCAGGCGCGAGGTGTCGCGGATGCGGTCCCACCGCCATTGCCCGCCCAGCTTGGCCAGGCGCGCCCCGGCCAGCTTGAAGCCCAGCAGCGCCGCGGCATATTCGGAAATGATGGTCGCATAGGCGACGCCATCGACCCCCCAATCCAGGCCCAGCACGAACCAGATATCGAGCACGGTGTTCAGGCCGTTCAGGAAGATTTGCGTGATCAGGGCCGCGCGGACGTTCTGCAACCCGAAGAACCATCCCAACAAGGCAAAGTTCAACAGGGCGGCAGGCGCGCCCCAGATGCGGATTTGGAAATAGCTTTCGGTCAGCGGCCAGACGGCCTCGCTCGCGCCCATCACCCATTGGGACAGAGACAGGATCGGCACCTGAAGGGCGACCAGGATCAAGCCCAACCCGACCGATAGGATGCAGGCCCGCGCCAGCCAGGATCGGATCTGATCCGCGTCCCCGGCACCATAGGACTGCGCCGTTAGGCCGGTCGTTCCCATACGCAGGAAGTTCAGGGACGAATAGATCACGTTCATGATCACCGCGCCGATGGCGACCGCGCCCAGGTATTCCGGGCCCGGCAGGCGACCGACCACCGCGGTATCGACCAAGCCCAGCAACGGCACCGTGACGTTGGTCGCGATGATCGGCAGCGTCAGGGTCCAGACGCGGCGGTTGAACGACCAAGCGTCCTGGGCACGGGGAATGGGGGAATCCGTCATGAGGCGATTAAATGTGTCTGGGTTCTGGACGTGCGGCGGTGGTCAGCCGTTTGCGATCGGGCCTGGGTCGGCCCGAAGGTTGGTCGCCCGAAGCCGCCGGGCCAGATGCAGGAACAGGTCTTTGTAAAATCGGGCGGAGAAGGAATCGTCGGCGGTCAATTGGGCTTCGACAGCTTGGCGCGGGATGACCAGAACCGCGACGTCGCCGTCGGCGATCAGCGTGGCGCTGGCGCCCTGGCCATCGACAAAGGACATCTCGCCGACCACGTCACCGGGGCCCAATGGGCCGACGAATTCGCTCAACTGTCCGCCGGCGAACACATGCGTCACGCGTAGCATGCCCTTGGCCACGACCATCAGGTTCGCGACCTTATCGCCCTGGTTGATCACGACATCGCCGCCTTCGAACGACAGATGTTCGGCGGATTGCATCAGGGTTTCGCGTTCGCTGGCGGTCAGGTTCCGGAATGAATGCTCCAGGGCCATGCGGGCATCCTAGCCTTCGGGAAAAACAATCGATGTTGGACGTTAGCAGAAGTCCGGCGCGAAGGGTAACCCTTGCCGGAGGGGGCGCTACTTTCCGGCGGTCTTGCCGAAAACCCACATTCCCGCCGCCATCGCAGCGACGAAGATCGCGGCCTTGGCCTCGCCGGCGCCCAGGGCCGTCAGGGCCGGACCGGGGCAGAAGCCGACCAATCCCCAGCCGATGCCGAACAGGACAGAGCCCAGGATCAGACGCGGCGTCAGTGGCCCCGGGGCGGGGACGTGGCTGGTCCGATCAAGGACCGGTTGGGCCCGGCGACGGGCCAGCCAGTAGCCGGGAATCGATACGGCCAGGGCCCCGCCCAGGACGAAGGCCAGGGTCGGGTCCCAGGTGCCGCTGCCTATTGCTGCAAAGTCCAGAAAGCCCAGTACGCGGGCCGGGTCGACCATGCCGGACAAGATCAAACCCGCGCCGAACAACAGGCCGGATACCAAGCTGACGAGGATGCGCGGCATCGCCTCAGCCCCCCATCAGGTGGCGCGTGACGAAGACCGTCAGCGCGGCAATGGAAAGATACACGAGCGTCGCCACGATCGAGCGTTTGGAGCCACGCGCCATGCCGCAGACGCCGTGGCCGCTGGTGCAGCCGCTGCCCAAGCGCGAACCGAAGCCGACCAGAAGCCCGGCGGCGATCAACAACGGCCAGTCCGCCGCGATCTCGATCGTCAGGTGAGGGGCATTCAGCCACCAAGCGATCGCGCCGGCGCCGATCAGGCCGACGAGAAACGCGCCGCGCCAGGCAAAATTGCTCCGCTCGCAATCGACGGCCCCGCCGAAAATGGAACTGATGCCGGCGACCCGCCCGTTGAACAGGACCAGGACGACAGCGGCAAGGCCGATCATGCCGCCACCGACAAGCGCCGAAATGGGATCGAAGGAAGACATGGGAAAACCCTATACAGCAGTCAGGCTGCAAACACATTCATTTTCATGAATGTCATTTTTGTGGCGATCATTTGTTCGCCAGCGCGCGGGTTTCCCGGTGCCAGATGTACAGGCCCGTGGCGATGACGATCGTCGAGCCGACGATTGTCGAGGCATCCGGCAGCACGCCCCAGATTACCAGGTCGAAGGAGACCGCCCATAGGATCGCCGTATATTCGAACGGAGTGACCACGGCGGCGGGGGCGAATTTCATGGCGAAGGTCATGAGCAATTGGCCCAGACCGCCGAGCACGCCCGCGCAGATATAGAAGATCAAGTGTTCGGTCGTTGGGGTGATCCAGATGAACGGCAGGATAAAGACCGACACGGCGAAGCCGGTGAGCATGTAATAGAACACGATCAGGAACGGCGTTTCCGTTTCGGCCAGTTTCTTGATCTGGATCAGCGAGATCGCCCAAAGCAGCGTCCCGGCCAGGGAAAACAGACTGCCGACCTGGAAGTCGCCGGTCGGGTCCAGGGCGATGACGACCCCGGCAAAGCCGATGAAGATCGCGATCCAGCGCCGGATGCCGACGCGTTCACCCAGAAAGGGGATGGCCAGGATGGTCGCGAAGATCGGCATCGACATGGAAATCGACATGCCGTCGCTGAGCGCGATCTGCGAATAGGCGAAATAGAAACTGGCGTTGCCCAGAACACCCGATAACGAGCGAAAGAAATGCCCCATGGGGCGATGCGTTCGAAACGATGACGCGCCGGTCGTGAACAGCATGAACGGCACGATCAGGGCGACCGCAACGGCGTTGCGGAAGAACACGGCCTGGAAAGGGGAATATTCGGGGCCGGTCAGCTTGACGAACATCTGCATGGACGTCAGGCACCCGATGGAGCCGAGCATGCAAACGATGCCGAGGATCATGGACCGGCGGGAAAGGTCGATAGCGGAGGCGGTCTTCGAAGAAGAAGGCTCTGGGTTATCTGTGCTCAAGTTGGTTCGTGCTCACCCTAGGCCCCCAACGTTCTTTTTTTTAAAGCAATCGCCCCCGCGCGGTTCCCACGCCGCACGGGGGCAATGCCATTTTATGCCGTTAGGACAGAGCCGCCTTCAGCTCAGGCACGGCGGTGAAGAGGTCCGCCACCAGGCCGTAGTCGGCGACCTGGAAGATCGGGGCTTCTTCGTCCTTGTTGATGGCGACGATGACCTTGGAGTCCTTCATCCCCGCGAGGTGCTGGATCGCGCCGGAGATGCCGACGGCGATGTACAGTTCCGGGGCGACGACCTTGCCGGTCTGGCCGACCTGATAGTCGTTGGGGACGAAGCCCGCATCGACCGCGGCGCGGGACGCGCCCACGGCGGCGCCCAGGATGTCGGCGACTTCTTCCAACATGGCGAAGTTGTCGCCGGACTGCATGCCGCGACCACCGGAGATGATCACCTTGGCGGCCGTCAGTTCCGGGCGTTCGGACTTGGTCAGTTCCTGACCGACGAAGGTCGTCAGGCCGTTGGCCCCGTCACCGGAGACGCTTTCGACGGCGGCGGAGCCACCCTCGGCGGCGGCGGCGTCGAAGGCCGTGGCGCGGACGGTCAGAACCTTTTTGGCATCCGACGTCTTGACCGTGGCCAGGGCGTTGCCGGCGTAGATCGGGCGCACGAAGGTATCGGCACCTTCGACGGCGGAGATGTCGGAAATCTGCTGCACGTCGAGCAGAGCCGCGACGCGGGGCATGATGTTCTTACCGCCGGTGGTCGCCGGGGCGACGATGTGCTCGTACCCTTCGGCCAGCTTGGCGATCAGGGGGGCGACTTCTTCGGCGATGCCGTTGCCGTAGGCAGCGTCGTCCGCGACCAGAACCTTGGATACGCCATCGACCTTGGCGGCGGCTTCAGCCACGGCGCCACAGCCGGAACCGGCGACCAGGATGGTGACGTCACCCAGCTGCTTGGCGGCGGTGACGGCGTTGAGCGTGGCCGCTTTCAGGGCGGCGTTGTCGTGTTCCGCAAAAACCAGGACAGCCATGATCAGATCACCTTCGCTTCGTTTTTCAGTTTTTCGACCAGTTCGGCCGCGCTTTCGACCTTCACACCGGCCTGGCGGGCGGGCGGCTCGGAAACCTTCAGCACTTCGACGCGGGGCGTCAGATCGACACCCAGTTCGTCAGCCGTCAGCTTGGCGATTTCCTTTTTCTTGGCCTTCATGATATTCGGCAGGGAGGCATAGCGCGGCTCGTTCAGGCGCAGGTCGGTGGTGACCACCGCCGGCAGCGTGACGTCCAACGTTTCCAGGCCGCCGTCGATTTCACGGGTGATCTTGGCCTTGCCGCCGTCCAATTCGATCTTGGAGGCGAAGGTGCCCTGGGACCAGCCCATGAGCGCGGCCAGCATCTGGCCCACCTGGTTGTTGTCGTCGTCGATGGCCTGTTTGCCCAGGATCACCATGTCCGGGTTTTCCCGGGCGATGATTTCCTTGAACACCTTGGCGATGGCCAGCGGCTCGACACGACCGTCGGCGACCACATGAATGCCGCGGTCGGCGCCCATGGCCAGCGCGGTACGG
>CAXGUG010000106.1:0-12898 GCA_964012715.1 uncultured Rhodospirillaceae bacterium
CGACCATGTCGAGGCGGCTGTCGTAGCCGAATTCGGGTTTCGAGACGAAGCCGACACCGTTGCCGGTGGCCACGGCTTCGCGGATGCTTTCGCGGCCTTCGACTTCCATCACCGGGCCCATGTGCAGCTCCAGCCGGGCGAATTCCTGTTCGACCAGCCGTCGCGTGGTCGAGCCGCGTTCGCGTAGGACCAGGGGCTGGTCGGCCAGTTCGCGGAACCGCACCGAGCCGCGCCCGGCCCAGGGGTGATCCTTGGAGATCACCGCGACCAAGGGGTCGTCGCGCAGGCTCAAGACTTTCAGCCGGGCGTCGTCGGGGACGTGTGAGAACACGCCGACATCGGCCTCGAAATCATACAGCTGGTTGAGGATGTCTTCCGAGTTGCCGATCTTCAGGTTCACGGTCACGCCCGGGTATTGGTTGCGAAAGGCGCGGACGATGCGCAGCACGTGAAAGGGCGCGTCGGCGGACAGGGTCAGGGTGCCGACCAGAAGTTCCTGCGAATCCTTGAGGTATTCGATGGCCTCCGCTTCGCATTCGAACAGCCGGTTGGTGATCGACAACAAATGCTTGCCCGCATCGGTCAGCGAGACCGAGCGCGAGGTGCGGTTGAACAACAGCACGTCGAAATCCTTTTCCAGCTTGCGGACCTGATCCGACAGGGTCGGCTGCGTCAGATGCAGGAATTCCGCCGCTTTCGAAAAGCCGCCCTGGGTCGCCACGGCATGGAACGCGCGCAGTTGCGAATAATACATCGAGAAAACCTATGTGAACTATATAAACTGACGATTTGACTTATATTTCCCCGATGCGGTTGAGTCCATAGCGGACCCTCGTAATCCCTCGGTTTCCGGGATCGGCGGCGGGGCCCCTCCGGCAATGGCGTCGGCAAGGATGGATTTGGTGCAGTGCCGAACAAATCCTGTCCACAGACCATGTAAATGGTTAAAACTGTCACATGCCGGACACGGTCCATGCTGATAATCCGGCGACCATACAGGGAGTATTACAATGAAATCGAAATTGTTCAGGAGCCTCGGCCTGGGTCTGGCGGTTGCCGCGACGGCGGCCGTTCTGGGGACGACCGCAGCCAAAGCCAAAACCGACCTGCTGGTGTACACCGCGGTCGAAGCCGACGAATTGAAGAAATTCAAAAACGCGTTCGAAGCCGATTATCCGGACGTGAACATCAAATGGGTGCGCGATTCCACGGGCATCATCACGTCGAAGCTGCTGGCCGAAAAAGACAACCCCAAGGCCGATATCGTCTGGGGCCTGGCCGCGACCAGCCTTCTCCTTCTGAGCGAGCATAACTACTTCCAGGGTTATGCGCCGAAGGGCCTCGATAAGCTCGACAAGAAATACTACGACACCGAAAACAACCCGCCGTTGTGGATCGGTCAGCGCGCCTGGATCGCCTCGGTCTGCTTCAACACCGTCGAAGGCGAGAAGTACAAGCTGCCGGTGCCGACGTCCTGGGCCGACCTGACCAAGCCGGTCTACAAAGGCCATGTGATCATGCCGAACCCGAACTCGTCGGGCACGGGCTTCCTCGACGTGTCGTCGTGGATCCAGATCCAGGGCGAAGAAAAGGCCTGGAAGTACATGGACGCCCTGCACGAAAACATCGCCCGCTATACGCACTCCGGCTCCAAGCCGTGCAAGCTGGCGGCCAAGGGTGAAATCCCGATCGGCATTTCGTTCGCCTATCGTGGCGCCAAGTCCAAGAACTCGGGCGCGCCGCTCGAAGTGATCGCCCCGACCGAAGGCGTGGGCTGGGACCTGGAATCGTTCGGCATCGTCAGCAACACCAAGAACCTGGCCGCCGCGAAGGCGCTGGCCGATTGGTCGGTGTCGAAGAAGGCGCAGGAAATCTACAACGAGGAATATGCCGTGGTCGCCATGCCCGGTATCGCCAAGCCGGTGAAGAACTTCCCGCCGAAGATCGACGAAAAGATGATCAAGAACGACTTCAAGTGGGCGGCCTCGAACCGCATTCGGATCCTGGACGAGTGGCGCAAGCGCTACGACGGCAAGTCCGAACCGAAGAAGTAAGATTGTCGAACCCAATCTGAACCGAACGGCAAGCCCCGGCCCCCCACAGGGGGTCGGGGCTTCCTTTTTTCGGGCTTTTCTCGTTTTCGGGCTTATCTCTGGCCGCCGGTGCGTTCCGGCCGCGCGGCAATCCGATAAGATCCCGTCTTGAAGATCCCGTCTTGAAGATCAAGGCTTGGAGGGCAGGGCAGGTGAACGGCAACGATAAAGCGGGCTATCTGAAAGTCCGCGACGTGATCAAGAAATTCGGAGAATTCACGGCGCTGAAGGGCGTGTCCCTGGACGTGGGCGAGGGGGAGTTCGTGTGCTTCCTGGGCCCGTCCGGTTGCGGCAAGACGACCCTGTTGCGCGCCATCGCGGGGCTGGATATCCAGACCTCGGGCTCGGTCGAACAGGCGGGGCGCGACATTTCGACGCTGCCCCCGAATGAACGCGATTTCGGCATCGTGTTTCAGTCCTATGCGTTGTTCCCCAACCTGACGGTGAAGAAGAACATCGCCTATGGCCTGGAGAATCGCAAAATGCCGAAGGCCGAAATTCAGACCAAGGTCTTCGACCTGTTGGCACTGGTCGGCCTGACCGAACACGGCGACAAGTACCCGTCGCAATTGTCGGGCGGTCAGCAGCAGCGCGTGGCCCTGGCCCGCGCGCTTGCGACCTCGCCGGGATTGCTATTGCTGGATGAGCCGCTGTCGGCGCTGGACGCCAAGGTCCGCGTCCACCTGCGGCACGAGATCAAGATGCTGCAGGAAAAGATCGGCGTGACCACCATCATGGTGACCCACGATCAGGAAGAAGCCCTGGCCATGGCCGACCGCATCGTCGTCATGAACCACGGGGTGATCGAACAGGTCGGCACGCCGGAAGAAATTTACGCCGATCCGGCCACGCCGTTCGTCGCCGACTTCATCGGCACGACCAACTTCATCGACGGCGAGGTTCAGGCCGGCGGGCAGGTCCGCGTCGCGGGGCTGACGCTGGATTGCGGTCCGGCCGTGGACGGCATGGCGCCGGGCGACAAGGTCACGGTCTGCATCCGTCCCGAAGACGTGCAGATCAACGAGGCCGCGGGCGAAGGAGTGCCCGGCGGGATCGCGGTCAAGGTCACGGATGTCGAATTCCTGGGCTCGTTCCATCGCTGCCACGTCAAGCCGATGAACGGCAACGGCGCCGTCAACGGCCTGGAGTTCATGGTCGACCTGTCGGCCAACCGGGCGCGGGCGCTTGGCATCCGCGAAGGCATGGACATTCATGCCTCGCTGCCGGCCGAACTGGTGCGTGTCTATCGCTCCACCGCCTCGGTCTGAGGAGGGGATCATGGCCAACGGAGCAACGACCGCGGCGGCGACCCCGCCGGTGGTGAAGCCGAAAGTCAGCGGCGAAGATTGGATCATGCGCGCGGTGCTGATGGGCATCGGCCTGTACCTGACCGTCTCGATCCTGCTGCCGCTCTACGCGATCTTGTCGAAAAGCTTCAAGAACGCGGACGGCGTTTACATCGGGCTGTCCAACTATGCGAAGTTCTTTTCCACCCCGGCGCTGTTCTGGTCGATTCAGAACAGCCTGACGGTCACGCTGATCTGTTGCGTCATCGTCGTCACCCTGGCGTTCATCTATGCCTACGCGCTGACCCGGACCAGCATGCCGTTCAAGGGGCTGTTCAAGGGCGTGGCCCTGCTGCCGATTCTCATGCCGTCGCTGCTGCCGGCGATCGCGCTGGTTTATCTGTTCGGCCATCAGGGGATTTTCAAATCCTGGCTGATGGGCCATGAACTGTACGGCCCGATCGGCATCGTCATGGGCGAATGCTTTTATGTGTTCCCGCATGTGCTGACGATCCTGTTGATCGCCATGGCCAATTCGGACGCGCGTTTGTATGAGGCCTCGGACGCGCTGGGCGCCTCGAAGATAAAGACCTTCTTCACCGTGACCCTGCCCAGCGTGCGCTATGGCCTGGTCTCGGCATTCTTTGTCTGCTTCACCCTGGTCATTACCGACTTCGGTGTGCCCAAGGTGGTAGGCGGCAAATACAACGTGCTGGCGACCGACATCTACAAACAGGTGGTCGGGCGGCAGGACTTCGAAATGGGCGCGGTCGTCTCCATGATCCTGCTGCTGCCCGCGTTGTTCGCCTTCGCCGCCGACCGCATCGTGCAGCGCCGACAGGTCGCCTTGCTGTCGGCCCGCGCCGTTCCGTTCGAGCCAAAAAAAGACCGGGTGGTCGACTACGGCATGCTGGCTTTTTGCAGCCTGATCGGCGTGATCCTGGTATCGGTCCTGACGATGGCGGCCTTTGCCTCCTACGCGACCTTCTGGCCCTATAACCTGACCCTGTCCCTGAAGCATTATGCCTTCGACATGATGGACGGCGGCGGTTGGGATTCTTATTACAACTCGATCGAGCTGGCGGCCTGGACCGCCGTGATCGGCACCGCCATGGTCTTCACCGGCGCTTATCTGGTGGAGAAGAGCAAGGGCTTCAAAACCGGCCGGGCGGCGATGCAGCTGTTATGCATGGTGCCGATGGCCGTGCCGGGCCTGGTCCTGGGGCTGGCCTATGTGTTTTTCTTCAACGCGCCGGGCAACCCGCTGGGCTTCCTCTACCACACCATGCCGATTCTGGTGATCTGTACGGTCACGCACTTCTACACCGTGTCGCATTTGACGGCGATTACGGCGCTGAAGCAGTTGGACGCCGAATTCGAAAGCGTGTCGCAGTCGTTGAAGGTCCCGTTCTACAAGACCTTCTTCCGTATAACGGTGCCGGTCTGCATGCCGGCGATTCTCGACATTTCGATGTATCTGTTCGTCAACGCGATGACGACGGTCTCGGCGGTTGTGTTCCTGTACTCGCCCGATACGGCTCTGGCTTCGATCGCGATCCTGAACATGGACGATGCGGGCGACGTCGCGCCCGCAGCCGCCATGGGGATGATGATCGTCGGCACGGCCGCGGCGGTTCGGCTGGTGCATGCCGTGCTGTCCCGGGGTATTCTTGCCCGCACCCAGGCTTGGCGAAAACGGTGAGCGGCCTTGTGCCGTCCGCCATTTTCCAGGCCGGAAACATCATAGGCGCCGCCTATGGATGTTATCCGAATTAACGATTTGACGAATTGAACCCCGGGGACGAAACTCCGCCCCCAACGACATTTCTGGCCGACATTTATCGAAAGGCTTCGCCATGACCCTGACCCCCGGTGATCCCCTGCTGCTGACGCCCGGCCCGCTGACCACGGCGGCCGAAACCCGTGAAGCCATGATGCATGACTGGGGGTCGCGCGATCAGGCATTCATCGACGCCAACGCGACCGTGCGCGATGCCCTGTTGAAGATCGCCAACATTGCCGACACTCACGTCACGGTCCCGCTGCAAGGGTCGGGAACCTTCGTGGTCGAGGCCGCGCTCTGCACCCTGGTCCCGAAAACGGGTAAGGCGCTGATCCTGGTCAACGGCGCTTACGGTAAGCGCATGGCGAAGATCCTCGACTACGCGGGTCGCGCCTATGAGATTTCCGAAACCGCCGAGGACGTGCCGCCGGACGCGCAGGCCCTGGCCGCCAAGTTGGCCGCCGATGCCGCGATCACCCATGTGCTGGTCGTGCATTGCGAAACCACCTCCGGCATCCTCAACCCGATCCAGGATATCGCCGACGTGGTCAAGGCCGCGGGCCGATCGCTGATCATCGACGCGATGAGCGCTTTCGGCGCGATCGAACTGGACGGCTCGAAGGTTTATTTCGACGCGGTCATGGCATCGTCCAACAAATGCCTGGAAGGCGTGCCGGGCATGGGCTTCGCCCTGATCCGCAAGACGGTCCTGGAAGGCTGCGAAGGCAACGCCCATTCCCTGTCGCTCGATCTGTACGATCAGTGGAAGGCGATGGAAGGCAACGGTCAGTGGCGCTTCACGCCGCCGACCCACGTGATCTTCGCCTTCGCCAAGGCGATCGAACAGTTCGAAGCCGAAGGCGGACAGCCCGGCCGCTTCGCCCGCTATTCCAACAACTGCAAGATCCTGATCGACGGCATGGCCGCGCTGGGCTTCCAGCCGCTGCTGCCCCAGGGCCTGCAAGCGCCGATCATCGTGACCTTCCATATGCCGTCGGACCCGGCGTTCGATTTCCAGGTGTTCTACGACAAGGTCAAGGATCGGGGCTTCGTGCTTTATCCGGGCAAGCTGACGGTCGCGCCGAGCTTCCGTGTCGGCTGCATCGGGCACTTGGGCGCGGACGAAATGAAGGGCGCGCTCAAGGCCATGTCCGAGGTGCTGTCCGAGATGGGCGTGAAAAACGGCGCCCCGCAGGCGGCGGAATAACGCCGTCCGGCACGGCATCCCACACCGGCAAGAACAGGCAGGCGTCGCCCTTTGGGCGGCGCCTTTTCTGTGTCCGCACCAGTTTTCGAGCCGCTCCGTCATATTGATTTAACCTATCAATCACATAGCTATTAGCGATTTGACATATCCTTTGCCGCTCACGAGAATTTCGGCAACCAAGCGGGCCGCGTTTTGGCCCCAAGCATTCAAAGGTGAGCAGCATCATGGATCAGTCCAATACCCACCCCAGCACCGTGACCGTCAACGGCCGCAGCTATGCCTGGCCGAAGCAGCCGTTGGTCGTCGTCTGTATCGACGGATCGGAGCCCGATTACATCGAGCAGGCGATCGCCGGCGGCCATATGCCGTTTCTCGAAAAGGCGCTGAAGGGCGGGTCTGATCTCCGGGCCGAATGCGTGGTCCCCAGCTTCACCAACCCGAACAATCTGTCGATCGTCACCGGCGTGCCGCCCAAGGTGCATGGCATCTCCGGCAACTTCTTCCTGGACCCGGACACGGGCGAGGAAGTGATGATGAACGATCCCAAGTTCCTGCGCACGGATACGATCTTCAAGGCGTTCCATGACGCCGGGGCCAAGGTTGCGATCGTTACTGCCAAGGACAAACTGCGTCGCCTGCTGGGCCATGGGCTCGACTTTACCTCGGGCCGCGCGGTCGCGTTCTCGTCGGAAAAAGCGGACGAGACGACTATGGCCGAAAACGGCATCGATGATGCGCAGGCGATGGTCGGCCGCCCGATCCCCGATGTCTATTCCGCCGACCTGTCGGAATTCATTTTCGACGCGGGCGTGAAGCTGATGGAAACCATGCGCCCCGACCTGATGTATCTGTCGACCACTGACTACATCCAGCACAAGCACGCCCCGGGCACGCCAGTCGCCAATCAGTTCTACGCCATGATGGACAGCTATTGGGCGAAACTCGATGCGCTGGGCGCCGTCCTGGCGATGACCGCCGACCACGGCATGAACGCCAAGTTCAACGATGCGGGCGCGCCCGATGTGATTTACCTGCAGGAAGTGATGGACGGCATCCTGGGCGCCGGTCAGGCGCGGGTGATCCTGCCGATCACCGACCCTTATGTCGTGCACCACGGCGCGCTGGGCTCGTTCGCCACGATCTACCTGCCGACGGGTGCCAATCAGTCGGACGTCATTTCCAAGCTGGCCGCCGTGCCGGGCGTTCAGAAGGTTTATGACCGCGCCCATGGCTGCGCCGAGTTCGAACTGCCCGAGGATCGCCTGGGTGACCTGATCGTTGTGTCGGAAAAGTCGAAGGTGCTGGGCACCTCGTCTGACCGCCATGACCTGAGCCAGTTGAAGGAGCCGCTGCGCTCTCACGGTGGCGTGACCGAACAGAAGGTTCCGCTGATCGTGACCCGCCATGCCGATGTCGAAGGCAGCCGCCGGCTGCGCAACTTCGACATTTTCGACGTGGCCTTGAACCACACGGCGGTCGCCGCGAACGCCGCCTGAAACAAATCCGAACCATAACCCCCGCAGGGACGTCTGGAGGACAATTCAATGGATAGTGCCGTTGCCGTTGCTAAGGATGAAGTGATCCACGAGAAACTCCGCATCGCCGGAGACAGCGGTGTGCGCGACGAGCGCATCGAGGTCATGAACCCCTACACCAATCAGGTCGTCGGCACGGTGCCCAAGGCCTCGGTCGAGGATGTCCGGAAGGCCTTCGACATCGCTGCGGAATATGAGCCCAAGCTGACCCGTCACGAACGGGCGGAGATCCTCAAGAAGACCGGCGAGATCCTGTATTCCCGCCGCGACGAGGTATCGGACCTGATCACCGCCGAATGCGGCCTGTCCAAGAAAGATTCCCTGTACGAAGCCGGGCGCTCCAACAGCGTGTTCAACCTGGCGGCGGCGCTGACCCTGATGGATGACGGACAGGTCTTTTCCTGCGACGTCTCGCCTTCGGGCCCGAAGCGTAAAATCTTCACCACCCGCTCGCCGCTGACCGCGATCAGCGCCATCACGCCGTTCAACCATCCGCTGAACCAGGTCGCGCACAAGATCGCGCCTTCGGTCGCGACCAACAACTGCATGGTCCTGAAGCCGACGGAAAAGACGCCGCTGACGGCGATGCTCCTGGCCGACGTGCTGTACGAAGCGGGCCTGCCGCAGGAAATGTTCCAGGTCATCACCGGCGACCCGAAAGACATCGCCGACGAGATGATCACCAATGAACATGCCGAACTGATCACCTTCACCGGCGGCGTGCCGATCGGCAAGTACATCGCCGAGAAAGCGGGCTACAAGCGCACGGTTCTGGAACTGGGCGGCAACGATCCGTTGATCGTGATGGAAGACGCCGATCTGGAAAAGGCCGCGACCCTGGCCGTCGCCGGGGCGACCAAGAACTCGGGTCAGCGCTGCACCGCCGTGAAGCGCATCCTGGTGGTCGATGCCGTGGCCGACGACTTCGTCAAGCTGTGCGAAGAAAAGGTCAAGGCGATCAAGTACGGCAATCCGATGGATCCCGACACCGACGTCGGCACCGTGATCGACGAACAGGCGGCGATGCTGTTCGAACGCCGGGTCAACGACGCCGTCTCCAAGGGTGCTGAACTGCTGTACGGCAACAAACGCGACGGCGCCGTTTATTCGCCGACCCTGGTCGACCGGGTGCCGTTCGATTGCGAACTGGTGCGCGAGGAAACCTTCGGCCCCGTGGTGCCGATCATTCGCTGCCCCAACGATATTGAGCAGGTCATGGCGATTTCCAACTCGACCGCCTTCGGCTTGTCGTCGGGCGTTTGCACCAACAACATGGAATACATCACCCGCTTCATCGACGGCCTGAAGGTCGGCACGGTGAACGTTTGGGAAGTGCCTGGCTTCCGGATCGAGATGTCGCCGTTCGGCGGGATCAAGGACTCGGGCCTCGGCTATAAAGAAGGCGTGATCGAGGCGATGAAGAGCTTCACCAACGTGAAGACCTTCTCCATGCCTTGGTTGAGCTGATCGCGGCTTCTTTCTTCGTCTCCGTTTGCGGACGGAACGATTTCAGGGTATAAGCGCACTCAGTGCGTATTGATGCGGGATGGGCAGCCGGGGTGAACAACCCCGGGGCCGTCCGTAAACGCAGACGTGAACCCGAACCCGGAAAGCGCGAAACAGTTGGAAACCATCATCAACATCATCGGCGGCGTGGCCCTTCTTTTGTGGGGCATCCGCATGGTTCGGACGGGGATCACCCGTTCGTTCGGCGCGGAGCTGCGCAAGGCGCTGGCAGCCTCGGCCCGCAACCGTTTGACCGGCCTGGCTGCTGGGTTCGGCGTGACGGCGATCCTGCAAAGCTCGACCGCGACGGCGCTGATCGTGTCGTCCTTCGCCGGGCAGGGGATGATCGCCGGGGTCGCGGCGCTGGCCATCATGCTGGGTGCCGACGTCGGCAGCACGATGATCGTGCAGGCCTTGTCGCTCGATATGGACTGGCTGTCACCAGGCCTGATCTCGGTCGGCGTATTTCTGTTCCTGTCGACGGAACATAGCCGCCGCCGCGCCATCGCCCGCGCCCTGATCGGCCTGGGCCTGATGCTGTTGTCCCTGCAACTTATTTCCAAGGGCTCGCTGCCGTTCCGAGAAAGCGAAGCCATGGCGGTGCTGGTCCACCCGCTGACCAACGAGCCGCTGTTGGCCGTCGTGTTCGCGGCCGCTCTGACCTGGGCGTCCCATTCGTCGGTCGCCGTGGTGTTGCTGATCCTGTCCCTGGCCGGGATGCATGTGCTGAACGCGCAACTGGCGATGACCATGGTGCTGGGCGCCAACCTGGGCGGCGCCCTGGCCGCTGTCGGGCTGACGGCGAAGGCCATGCCGGCGCAACGCCGGGTGCCGCTGGGCAATCTGTTGATGCGCATGGTCGGCGTGTTCGCGATCCTGCCCTTCGTGCCCTATATCCAACCGCATCTGGCGATGTTGGGCGACACGCCGGAACGCCTGTTGGCGAACTTCCATACCGGATTCAACCTGGCCCTGGTCGTGCTGTTCCTGCCATTCCTGGCGTTGGTCAACAAGGTCGCGTCGCTGATCGCGCCGGACCGTCCGGCCGCCGACGATCCGGGCAGCCCCCGTTATTTGGACGAAGGCGCCTTGGACGCACCATCGGTTGCCCTGACCGGCGCGACGCGCGAAGCGCTGCGCATGGGCGACGCGGTCAAATCCATGTTGTCGGCGGCGCGCGACGTGCTGCGAACCAACGATGCGACTTTGCGCAAGACGGTCGAGGATCAGGACGATGTCGTCGACCGCCTGCACGAGGCGATCAAGCTGTACCTGACGCGCTTGACCGAAGAAGAATTGGACAAGGCCGAAAGCCAGCGCAGCATCGAAATTCTGAGCTTCACCACCAACCTGGAGCATGTCGGCGACATCATCGACAAGAACCTGATGGAATTGGCGGGCAAGAAGATCAAGGGCCATATCAGCTTCTCCGACGAGGGGCAGCGTGAGCTGGAAGCCTTCCACAACCGCATCCTGCAGAACCTGGACATGGCCTTGCATGTGTTCGTGTCGGGCGATGAGGAAGCGGCGCGCAAGCTTCTGCACGAGAAGACGGAAATCCGCGATCTGGAGCGGCGCTATGTCGAAAATCACTTCCGCCGCATGGGCGAACGCCGCCCCGATACGCTGGATTCAAGCTCCCTGCATTTGGACGTGCTGCGCGACCTCAAACGGGTCAACAGTCACCTGACCTCTGTCGCCTATCCGATCCTGGAGCGCCTGGGTGCTCTGACCGATAGCCGCCTGATCGACGGGGCCGAGCAGGGGGCGGGCAGCCGGTCGCTGCCGCTGGGCGCGCAGCCCCGCCGCGAGGACGGCTAAGCCGACATTCAATTCGGACGCAGGCCGCGCAAATGTTCCGTCCGCCGCCGCAGCAATTCGATCGTCGTCAGCAACGCGATGGAAAAGGCGATCAGGATGGTCGCCGCGGCCAGGATCGCCGGTGAAATCTGTTCGCGGATGCCGTTCCACATTTGCAGCGGGATGGTCTGTTGATCGTAGGAGGCGATGAACAGTACGACCACGACCTCGTCGAACGAGGTGATGAAGGCGAACAGCGCCCCCGACACGATGCCCGGCAGGATCAGGGGCAGGACGACCCGGCGGAACGCCGTGATCGGCGGCGCGCCCAATCCGGCGGCGGCATTCAGCAACGTGCGGTCGAACCCGGACAGGGTCGCGGTCACGGTGATGATCACGAAAGGAATGCCCAGCATGGCATGGGCCAGCACGATGCCCAGGAAGGTATGGGCCAACCCCGCTTTCGAGTAGAAAAAGAACAACCCCGTGGCGGAGATGATCATCGGCACGATCATCGGCGAAATCAAAAGGGCGGTGACGGCGCGGCGAAACGGCATTTCCGGCCGCGACAGGCCGAGCGCCGCGAGCGTCCCCAACGAGGTCGCGATCACCGTCGAGACGATACCGATCAGAAACGAATTGCGCGCCGCATGCAGCCATTGTGAATTGGCCCAGGCATCGGCCCACCAATTCGCGTCGCGCGCGGCATCGGGTGCGGTCATCCCGAAGGTCAGCAATCGTTCGTACCAACGCAGCGAATAGCCCGCCGGGTCCAACGACAACATCTCGCGGGAAAAGGTGAAATAGGGCTCCGCGTTGAACGACAGCGGCACGATCACCACGATCGGCAGGATCAGAAACAGGAACACCGCCGCGCAGAACGCAAGATAGGCCCAGTGCCAGACCTTTTCGAACATCGTCGCATGGAGGGGCGGTCTCATCGGCTTATCCCTATCCCAACTTCACGTTGTCGACGCCGATCATACGGTCGTACAGCCAGTACAGGACGATCACCCCAAACAGCAGGATCGCGCCCAGCGCCGCCGCCAGACCCCAGTTGAGCGAGGTCAACATGTGAAAGGCGATCTGGTTGGAAATCAGCTGCCCCGACGATCCACCGACCAGGGCCGGGGTGATGTAGTAGCCGACCGAAATGATGAAGACCAATAACGCCCCGGCGCCGATGCCCGGCACCGTCTGCGGCAGGTAAACGCGGACGAAGGCCGTGACCGGCCCGGCGCCGAGCGAGCGCGCCGCGCGGACGAAATCGCCCGGCACGCTTTTCATCACCGAATAGAGCGGCAGGATCATGAACGGCAGCATGATATGGGTCATGGCGATGACCGTGCCGGCTTGGTTGTACATCATCTGAATGCGGCCCGCGTCGTCGACCAGCCCCAGAAAGACCAACAGGTCGTTCAACACCCCTTGGCTCTGCAACAGGGTGATCCAGGCCGTCGTCCGCACCAGCAAGGACGTCCAGAACGGCAACAGCACCAGAACCATCAGCATGTTCGAATAGCGCAGCGGCAGGCGCGCCAGCAGATGGGCGACTGGGTATCCCAGGATCAGGCAGAGCAGGGTGATCAGCATCGATAGAAAGACCGTGCGTTCGAACAACAGCAGATAGATGCGGCGTTCTTCCGGGGCGCGGGTCAGCTCACCCTTATCGTCGAAGGCCAGGTCCA
>CAXGUG010000107.1:0-12807 GCA_964012715.1 uncultured Rhodospirillaceae bacterium
CGGCAGGCGATGAACATCCTTACTTTCGCAATAGGTAATTAGATTTCCACAGGCGCGCGCGCCGCAACGGAAAACGGCGGGCCCGGAAACCGGAACCCGCCGCATTCGGAGATCTTCAAGCCGTTAGGCCTGGATAAGATCAGGCGCCTTTGATCTGCGCCGCTTTTTCGACCAGAACCTTGGCCTGACGGATCGAGGCCAGGTCGATCAGGCGACCGTCGAGGGAAACCGCGCCGCGGCCTTCCTTCTGGGCCTGTTCCATGGCGTCCAGAATGCGCTGGGCCTGGGTCACTTCCTTTTCCGACGGGCTGAACAGCTCGTTGGCCAGTTCGATCTGCGACGGGTGGATCGCCCACTTGCCTTCGCAGCCGAGGGTCGAGGCGCGCATCGCCTGGGCCTTGTAGCCGTCCGGGTCGGAGAAATCGCCGAACGGACCGTCGATCGGGCGCAGGCCGTTGGCGCGCGCGACGACGACCATCTTGGCGATCGGATAATGCCACATGTCGCCCCAGTGAACGTCTCGGTTGCCGGCATCGTCCGGATCGGTCAGGACGGCGTAGTCCTTGTTCGGGCCGCCGATGACGGTGGTCCGGGCCTTGGTCGAGGCCGCGTAGTCGGCCACGCCGAAGTGCAGGGATTCGTTACGCTTCGAAGCCGGCGCGATTTCCGCCAGGTTCTGCATGCCCAGGGCCGTTTCGATGATCAGCTCAAAGCCGATGCGCTTTTCGACCTTGGTCGCGTCTTCGATCTGGGTGACCATCATGTCGACGGCATAAACGTCGGAGGCCGTACCGACCTTCGGGATCATGATCAGGTCCAGCTTACCCGGAGCGCCTTCCAGAACCTCGACCAGGTCGCGGTACATGTAATGGGTGTCCAGGCCGTTGATACGCATGGAAACGGTCTTGCCCGACCAGTCCAGGTCGTTCAAGGCTTCGATGATGTTCTTGCGGGCCTGGGCCTTGTCGTCGGGGGCGACGGCGTCTTCCAGATCCAGGAACACCACATCGGCCGGGCTTTTCGAAGCCTTTTCCATGAACGTGGGGTTCGAGCCGGGCACAGCCAGTTCGCTGCGGTTCAGGCGCGCGGGCGCCTGTTCGACGATTTTGAAGCTCATTTTTATCTCCTGCGTCCGAGTGGGCGGCACCCCCCCTGGGCGCGGCCGGTCTTGGATTGTTATTTCGCGGGCGCAAAATAGCTAGCACCTATTGGGTGGACAAGGACAAACAGGGTAAATTTGAAAGCCTTACCGCAATGCGGAAAAATACCCGCTTGTCGCATTTCATCCTCTCGCCCTGCCCCGCCGGACGGGCATCAATAGCGAATGCGCCGCGCTCGACAAGCGGCGGGGCCTTGGTGTAGGCCGAAAACAACGAACCTTGGGAGGATACCATGACGACCAAACCGACCGTGCTGGTGACCCGCCGCCTGCCGGACGCCGTTCATGAACGGCTTCTGCGCGACTATGACGCTCGCTTGAACCCGGAAGACAGGCTGTACGACAAGGACGCCCTGATCGCGGCCGCTCAGGGCGCAGATGCGATCATGCCCTGTCATACCGAGCATTTCACCGAAGAGGTCTTCGCCGACCTGCCGAAAAGCGTGAAGATCATCGCCAACTTCTCGGTCGGCTACGACCATGTGAACGTCAAAGCGGCGGCCAAACACGGCGTCGTCGTCACCAACACGCCCGAGGTTCTGTCCGACGCCACGGCGGAGACCACGATCCTGTTGATGCTGGGCGCGGCCCGGCGGGCGTCGGAGGGCGAACGCCTGGTTCGCTCCGGCGGATGGAAGGACTGGTCCCCGGCCTTCATGGTTGGGCGTGCCGTGACCGGCAAGCGCCTGGGGATTCTCGGCATGGGCCGGGTCGGGCGGGCTGTGGCCGACCTTGCCCGCGCCTTCCGCATGGAAATTCACTATCACAACCGATCCCGCCTAAGCCCGGATCAGGAAAACGGCGCGATCTGGCACGATAGCTTGGACGACATGCTGCCCCACTGCGATTTCCTGTCGCTTCACTGCAATGTCACCGACGAGACGCGCGGGATCATGAATGCGGCGCGGTTTGCGTTGTTGCCGGACGGCGCGATCCTGGCAAACGCCGCCCGAGGGGCCGTGATCGACGACGACGCCCTGGTCGATGCGTTGAAATCGGGCAAGCTGTTCGCCGCCGGGATCGATGCCTACAACAACGAACCGAATGTCGATAAGAGACTGATCGCGTTGGATAATACGTTCCTTCTGCCGCATATCGGCAGCGCTAACCGCGAAACCCGCGACGCCATGGGATTCCGCGCCTTGGACAACCTGGATGCGTTCTTTGCCGGGCGCGAACCAGGGGATCGCGTGGCCTGACGCATGGATCGCATTTCCGCAATGTGAAAAAATTAGAAGGCAATTATATACGGGATTGGGCATGTATTCGCGCATGCACAATCCCGTCCGCCCCTGACGCTGCCTTTTGTTTTTGATCGATCAGGGGTCAAAACGCCCTTCCCGCATTGCATTGCGAAAGCCTTTCGGGGCCTCCCACGTCCCCCTGCAACCCGCTTGAAAGCCTTGCCTTAGTTCCTGGGATTCGTGAGATTCCAAAACAGGATACGGGGCCCGTCGTCATGATCTCTTGTCGTGGCGAATGCGGGACGTCGTAACCGGACCCGGGGGACGAACAAAAAACGAAATCACGATCTGGGTCTATCCTTGAACGCGCGGGCCCCGCGCACTTCAAACCTGTCGGCGGATGGAGGCTTTCCGCCGTTTTTCCAGTGGGAGGAAACTCATGGAAACCAAGAACGTGAACCGGCGTAAATTCCTTAAAGGTGGCGCCGTCGCAGCCGGTGCTACGGCTGCTACCCTAGCTATGCCGAACATTGCTACGGCTGCCCCCACGGTCCTGAAGATTCAGGCTGCTTGGGGTGGCGGTATCTTCCTTGAAAACGCCAAAAGCTATGTCGAGCGCGTCAACGCCATGGCCGGTCGGGGCCTGAAGCTCGATCTGCTGTCGGTGAACTCGGTCGTCAAGACCAGCCAGATGCAGGACGCCGTCCATCGTGGCGTTCTCGACGGCGCCCATTATGTGTCGGCCTATTGGTATTCCAAGTCGAAAGCAGCGTCGCTGTTCGGCACCGGCCCCTGCTTCGGCTGGTCGGCGCAGGAAATGCTCGGCTGGATCCACTACGGCGGCGGTAAGGCGCTGTTCCAGGAACTGATGCAGAGCCTGGGCCTGAACCTGGTCAGCTTCTTCAACAGCCCGATGCCCGCCCAGCCGTTCGGCTGGTTCAAGGAGCAGATGAAAGACGTTTCCCAGATGAAGGGCCTCAAGTACCGCACCGTCGGTCTGGCGGCCAACGTCTTGCAGGAAATGGGCATGGCGGTCGTTCAGCTGCCGGGCGGCGAAATTCAGCCGGCGATGAAGAGCGGCCTGATCGACGCGGCCGAGTTCAACAACCCGACCTCGGACAGCGATTTCGGGATGCAGGACGTCTCCAAGCATTACCATCTGGCCAGCTACCACCAGTCGCAGGAATGCTTCGAAATCACCTTCAACAAAAAGAAGTTCGATTCTTTGTCGAAGGAACTGCAGGCCATTCTGGAATACGCGTCGGAAGCGGAAAACTCCAACTTCTACTGGAACAACACGCTTCGCTACGCCGACGACCTGGTCAAGCTGAAGGAAAAGCACGGCGTCAACGTCTACCGCACGCCGGATTCCATCATGGACGCGCAGCTCAAGGCCTGGGACGTGATCATCAAGCAGATCTCGGACGAAGATCCGTTCTTCGCCAAGGTCGTTGAGTCGCAGAAGGTCTATGCCAAGAAGGTCATGGGTTACCTGCTGCTGAACCAGCCGGATTACGGCCAAGCCTACAAGCATTACTTCGGTTGATCCGGCCCATCCAATTTCTTGGATCAATTCTGAAAAACTAGGTGTTGAGGGGCAGCCTTGATTGGCTGTCCCTCAAATATCTGAGCCAACAAAAGCGGGAACCCAAACCGTGATTAAGATCATCCATGGCATCGAAGAACTGAGCATCTGGATTGGCCGCACCTTCGGCTGGTGCATCCTGATTTTGACCTTGTCCGTCGCCTATGAGGTGTTTGTCCGTTATGTCCTGAACTCCCCGACGGTTTGGGCCTTCGACATGATGGTCCAGATGTACGGCGCCCTGTTCCTGATGGCCGGGCCCTACGCCCTTGCCCAGGACACGCATGTCCGGGCGGACGTCGTCTATCGCCTGTTGCCGGTCCGCTGGCAGGCGAGCCTGGACCTGATTTTGTTCATCTGCTTCTTCTTCCCGGGCATGCTCGCCCTGGCCTGGTTCGGCGGGGAAATCGCTGCTGATTCATGGCGTTACAAGGAAGTCAGCTGGAACAGCCCGGCCCGCATTCAGATTTATTTCTTCAAGACCCTGATCCCCCTGGCGGCCAGCTTGTTCATCGTTCAAGGGATCGCCGAATGCATGCGCTGCTACCTGGCGATCAAGAACAACGAATGGCTGCCGCGTCTTAAGGACGCGCAGGAAACTGAAGACATTTTGCAGAGCCAGGCCGCCGAAAAAGGCGCCTGAGACTCCTTCCCAGATACCGCCGTCGGCGCAACGGAGCATTTTCAAGAATGACGAACCCTGAAGTAGCGATTTTGATGTTGTCGCTTTTCATCGTGATGGTGCTGCTGGGATTTCCGGTCGCCTTCACGCTGCTCGCCATGGGCGTGGGCTTTGGTTACTACGCCTATTATGAGCCGGGCACCTCACACACCCTCACCGACATTCTCAGCAACAAGATCTTCTATCTGCTGAACCAGAACACCTATTCGGTGATGGAAAACGACACGTTGGTCGCGATCCCGTTATTCCTATTCATGGGATACGTGGTCGAACGCGCCAACATCGTCAACAAGCTGTTCTACGCGCTGCAGATGGCGGCGCGGAACCTGCCCGGGTCCATGGCCATCGCGGCGCTGATCACCTGCGCCGTGTTCTCGACGGCCAGCGGGATCGTCGGCGCGGTGGTGACCCTCATGGGGTTGCTGGCCTTCCCCGCCATGGCCAAAGCGAACTATGAAAAGAGCTTCGCGTCGGGCGTGATCTGCGCCGGCGGCACGCTCGGTATTCTGATCCCGCCGTCGATCATGCTGATCGTCTATGCCGCGATCGCCGAATTGTCGCCGCTGCGGCTATATGCCGCGGCCATCCTGCCGGGCTTCCTGCTGGCCGGTTCCTACATTCTGTACGTCATCGTTCGGGTGATCATCAATCCGTCGATCGCGCCCAAGCCGAAGGCCGAAGAAGTGCCGCCCCGGCACATCGTGTATTGGCAGCTTCTGACCTCGTTCGTGCCGCTGACGGCCTTGATCATGCTGGTTCTCGGCTCGATCCTGGGTGGTCTGGCGACACCGGCGGAAGCCGCCGCCATGGGGGCGTTCGGCGGCATCGTCCTGGCTGGACTGTACCGCTCGCTGTCTTGGGGGATGCTCAAGGAATCGGTATATCTGACCGCCAAAGCGACGGCCATGGTCTGCTGGCTGTTCGTCGGCTCCTGGACGTTCGCGTCGGTGTTCTCCTACCTCGGCGGACACGAGATCATCGAACACTTCGTCCTCAGCTTCAATCTGGAGCCGTGGCAGTTCCTGGTGTTGGTCCAGGTCATCATCTTCCTGCTCGGCTGGCCGTTGGAATGGTCGGAAATCCTGATCATCTTCGTGCCGATCTTCCTGCCGATGCTGAACACGTTCGACATCAACCCCTACTTCTTCGCGATGTTGGTGGCCCTGAACCTGCAAACGTCGTTCCTGACGCCACCAATGGCGATGTCGGCGTACTACCTGAAAGGGGTCTTGGGCAAAGCCATCGAACTGATGCAAATCTTCAAGGGCATCATGCCGTACCTGGCCATCGTCATCACCATCATGGTCCTGATGTACCAGTTCCCCGGTATCGCCCTGTACCTGCCCGATTACTTCTTCGGTAAGTACGTCCCGTAACGGTGATAAGACAATGAGAACGATCCCGATCAGGGACACAGGAGTTAGCTGACATGAGATCACGCCTATTCGAACAATTCTGCGGTGTTCTTGGCACCGCCATGGTCGCCTCGTTCGTTCTCGGCTTGGCCTGGGGTATTTCCCACGGCTTTGCCGGGTTCTGGGGCGGCCTGCCGTTCTGGATCATCAGCCTAACCGTGCTGGCCCTGGTCATTTACGACCTTTGGGATTCGACCTTGAAAAAGAACCCAACAGATTGAACTCTGTCGGTTCGGTTCAAAAGCACCAAGGGGCAGACATGGACTTAGCGGATTTGGGCGCATCCCAATTGGTTGGGATGATCGAACGCGGCGAAATCACATCGTTGGAATTGGTCGAGGCCTGTATCGCCAGGATCGATGCGACCGAAGACACCATCGGCGCCTGGGCCCACCTGGACCGGGATTTCGCCCGCCGCCAAGCCGCCGCGCGCGACGACCATCGGGCCAGCGGCGCGCCGCTGGGGCCGCTACATGGCATCCCCGTCGGGATCAAGGACATCTTCGACACGGAAGACCTGCCCACGGAAAACGGCACCGTCCTGTCGAAGGGCCGCCTGCCGGACGATGATTGCACCGCCGTCCGCAGGCTGAAAGCCGCCGGGGCCGTCATCATGGGCAAGACCGTGACAACGGAACTGGCCGTCTATTCCCCCGGCAAGACGCGTAACCCGCACGATCCCAATCGGACGCCGGGCGGCTCGTCCAGCGGGTCCGCCGCCGCGGTCGCCGCCGGCATGGTCCCATTGGCGATCGGCTCACAAACCAATGGCTCGGTCATTCGCCCCGCGTCGTTCTGCGGCGTCGTCGGGTTCAAGCCGACCCACGGGCGGATTTCCCGCGCCGGGGCGCTGGCGCTGTCCCGGACGCTCGACCACGTCGGCGTGTTCGCCCGGTCCGTCGAGGACGCCGCCCTGATCAGCGAATGCCTGATCGGCCATGACCCGGCTGACCCGGACACCAAACCGGCCGCTGCCGCCCGCCTACCCGAGATCGCGGGCGAGGAGCCGCCGTTCGAACCCCGCTTCGCCTTCATCAAGACCCCGGTCTGGGATCGAGCGGAGCCGGATACCCAGGAAGCCTTCGGCGAACTGCATGAATTCCTCGGCGACCTGTCCGAGGAAGTCCCCCTGCCGGAACCGTTCAACGATGCCGTCGACAACCTGCGCAAGATCATGTGCACCGACCTGACCCGCTACCTGTCCGGTTACGTGGCCCGCGGCGAAGACCAGCTGAGCGACGTCCTGCGCGGCATGATTGACGAGGGCAAGACCGTGACGGCCGTGGACTTCAACGAAGCCGCCGATATCCGCGTGCACTTGGCCGGTTGGGTCAAAAGCCTGGGCGAGGAATTCGACGCGATCCTGACCCCGGCGACCTGCGGCGAAGCGCCGCTGGGCCTGGAAGCGACGGGCGATCCGGTGTTCTGTTCGACCTGGTCATATCTGGGTGTCCCGGCCATCACCATCCCCCTGATGCAGGGCGCCAACGGCATGCCGATCGGGGTCCAGCTGGTCGGGCCGCGAAACGACGACGCCCGCCTGCTGCGCACGGCGCGTTGGCTGCTCAACAAAGTCTCCGCGCCGGGAGGCTGATCCCCACGCCCCGGATACGTTCGGTATCGACATAAAACCCGATCTTCCATAAGGTTTTGCGCAAAAGCAGCCTGAAAAAGCCTGGGAGAACACCGAACATGAGCGCCCCGCGCCAATCCGCCAAAGCCGCGCCCGCCCGCAAGGGCACGCGCCCCCTTCCCCCGCAGGTCAACAAGGTCGGGATCAACGACCTGATCGACGTGCTGGCCCTGGGCCTGCGCGACTTTCGCGCGGCCCCCACCTACGACCTGTTCTTCGCCGGAATTTACGCGGTCGGCGGTTGGGTCCTGGTTCTGATGCTGATGGCGTTCGAGCTGCCGTATCTGGTTTATCCGCTGGCCGCCGGGTTCGCCCTGATCGCGCCGTTCATCGCCAGCGGCTTTTACGTGGTCAGCCAGCGCCTGGAGACCCCGCCGGAAGACGGCTCCTCCCCCCTGTCCTGGGGCATCGTCCTTGGCACGGTGAAATCGATGTTCAGCCACGAACTGGGTTGGATGGCCCTGGTCACCGGCTTTTCCCTGTTCTTCTGGATGGACATCGCGGCGTTGCTGTCGTTCGGCTTCATGGGGTTCCAGTTCTTCGGCTTCCGCGAATTGATCAACGAGATCTTCACCACGCCCACGGGCTGGCTGTTCCTGGTCGTCGGCAATACGGCAGGGGCCGCGATCGCCTTCGCCGTGTTTTCCTATTCCGTGGTTTCGATCCCCATGCTGTTCCACCGCAATGTGGATTTCATCACCGCCATGCTGACCAGCGTGCGCTTCGTCGCCCATAACCCGCGGGTGATGGCGTTGTGGTGCGCGACCATCGCGGTGATGATCGCCCTGTCCCTGCTGTCGGGCCTGTTGGCATTGTTCATCGTCCTGCCGGTTCTGGGGCATGCCACCTGGCATCTGTACCGGCGCGCCGTCGAAGCCCCCCGGTGATAAAGAAAAAGGGCGGCCCCATCGGAGCCGCCCTCGTTTCATCCAGCCCGTTGATCGATCAGGGGATCATCGGCTCCGGCTTCGGCGTAGCCGCCGTTTCCGCCGGCAGGATCGGATATTCGACCTTGGGCATTTCGCCGGTCAGGGTTTTCAGGAATGCCGTGATCGCGTCGATTTCAGGATCGCTCAATTCCTCGCCCAACTGACTGCTGCTCATCACCGCGACGGCCTGACGCAGGTCCCAGACCTTTCCGGAGTGGAAGTAAGGCGCGGTCAGCGCAACATTGCGCAGCGGCGGAGCGCGGAACACGTATTCGTCGTCCACGGTCTTGGTCACGGCAAACCGGCCCTTGTCCGCAGCGGGCAGGATTTCAGCCCCGGGCTTTTCCATCACGCCAAATGCGAAGTATTCGCCCCCGCCGACATTCACGCCGTTGTGACAGCCGCTGCATCCCTTATCCATGAACAGGCGCAGACCCGTCTTTTCCTGCTCGTTCATCGCCGAGGCATTGCCTTCCAGGAACTGATCGAACCGCGAAGCCGGAGTGATCAACGTGGCTTCGAACGCCTCGATCGCCTTGGCCACATTGTCGAAGGTCACCGCGCTTTTCTCACCGGGGAAGGACTTGCCGAACCGGTCGACGTATTCGGGCATGCTCTTTAGCGTCTCGACCACGCGATCAGGCTTGCTGTTCATTTCGACCCCGGCCTGGATCGGGCCTTTTGCCTGGGCCTTCAGGTCCGCCGCCCGACCGTCCCAGAACTGCGCCACGTTGAACACGGCGTTCAGGACCGTGGGCGCATTGCGCGGCCCCTTGGCCCAGCCATGGCCGACCGAGGTTTCCAGGTTGTCGTCGCCGCCCATGCCTAGGTTATGGCAGGTGTTGCAGCTCAACAGGCCGCTCGACGACAAGCGCGGGTCGAAAAACAACATCTTGCCCAGATCGACCTTTTCCCGGGTCACCGGGTTGCCCTTGACCTCGGGCAAGGACACGGGGATCGGTTTGAACTGATCGTTCGCGTCCTGCATCAGCGAATCCGCCCCCGCCGGAATTGCCCCAAGTCCGACAACGGCGCCAAGCGCCGCCGCCAAAAACATACGTTTCATGCTGATCCTCCTCTCGAATCACAAGCCAAGCCGCTGCACTGCGGAGAATAGAATTAGAATAATTCTATTTCGTGACGCGAAAGGCATTGATCTGGGTCAACGCCGCCTGAAGTAACTCCGTGAATTATCCAAGATCGACTTTAGCCAGGGGATGGGCTTGGTCGACTAGGGCGCGCAGGCGTTCTTCCAACACATGCGTATAGATCTGGGTGGTCGAGATATCGGCATGACCCAGCATCTGCTGGAGCGAGCGCAGATCGGCTCCATGGGCCAACAGATGGCTGGCGAAGGAATGGCGCAGGACGTGGGGCGAGACCCGTTTCGGTGGAAGGCCCGCCGCGACCGCAAGTTCCTTGAGGATTTGCCCGAACCGCGCGCGGGTCAAATGCCCCTGGCTGGCGCGGGATGGAAACAGGAACGCCGCCCGGGCGTCCCTGTCCTCGCCCAGGTATCCGTCGCGCACGGCCAGGTAATCGGATAGCGCCTCGCGGGCCGGTCCGCCGACCGGCACCATCCTCTCCTTACCGCCCTTGCCACGGACGATCAGCACCCGCCCGTCACGGGCAAGGGCCGACAACGGCAGGCCAACCAGTTCCGAAACGCGCAGGCCAGTCGCATAGAGAACCTCAAGCAACGCCGTGGCCCGCAGGCCGTCCGCACCCGGGCGCTCGCGGGCAGCGGTCAACAAGCGTTCGACTTCGTCCTCGCTGAGATACTTGGGCAGGGCCCGCGCCTGACGGGGCGCATCGACTGCTTGGGTCGGGTCGTCGTCGCGGATGCGTTCCGCCTGTAAAAATCGAAAGAACTGGCGCAAGGCCGAGAGCCGCCGCGCCTGCGTGCTGGCCGCCATCCCGGCCCCGGACAGACGCTTCATATAGGCACCGATATCGTCCGGCGCGGCTTGGTCGGCAGCGACCTTCCGGCGGGCGCAGAAGCCGCTGAAATCCTCTAGGTCGCGGCCATAGGACTCAATGGTGTTTCGGGCCGCGCCGCGCTCGGCCCGAAGCATATCCAGGAAAAGACCGACGTAACGGGACAGTTGCCCCTCCTCTCGATCAGAGGCCCGCGGCCAAAGCGGCTTCCAACGCCAGATCCCGGGCTTCCTGATCCAGGCCGATGGCCCGCAGGCTTTCCACCGCCTGATGCAACACGGGGGCTTCGATCCGCGCCACGCCGCCGTCGCCCAATAAGGACAGCACCATCAACACGACCTCGCCCCGATGCGGCGGCAGCGGTGTTTCTTCCGGCGCACCCGGCGCCGCCATCGTGCCCAACTGGGCAGCGGCGACCGGCGCGGCGGCAACCTGTCCGGCAACCGGCTCACCCGGCGGCAGGATCGCTTCTTCGGCGATGGCTTCCATGGCTTCGCGATGAGCGGTCCATTCGTTGACCTTCTGCGTCACGGCCTGCAGGCGGAACCACAACGCCGGATGCGGCACCTCTGCCGCCACCTGCCCGGTGACCGGCCCCATCGCCTGCCATGCGGCAAGGGGGATTTCCTCCCCCAACCCGTCGAGCAAGGCATAGAGCAAGGCCGCCCGTCGGGCCGCGCCTTCTTCGCCGGCGACAGAGCGCCACCACGCCGTCAAGTCACGCGGCTCCTTGTCCTGCCCCATCGTTCCGACCAGCCGAACCAACGGCGTCATGCGCAGCAACAGGTCCCTGTTTTCGTCCTGGAACTGCACATTGCTCTGCAACAACTTGAACCAAGCCTCGGCCCCTTCCGGCGCGTTGGTCGACGACATCAGACGCACGACTTCCGGGGCGAACCACAGCAAATCGGCGGACGGCGGAATCTTCGCAACCAACGGCTGGAACACCCGCGCCGCGGCGCCATAGCGCCCCTCGCTAATCGCAATCTGAAGCGCCTTGGCGATGATTTCGGCCTGCGCGGTCGGCACCTTTTGCGCCAGGGCCGAATGATAAAGCAGCGCCCGCGCCAGGGGGCCGCCCAGCTCGTCCGCCCGCGACAGCGGACGGTTCAGGTCTTCTTGCTCGAACGTCACGCTGGAATACAGCTGACGCAGGGCTTCGGTTTCCAGCGCGCCCACGTTTTCGGCCCGCTCGGCGGCTTCCAGGCGGATATCCGGGGCGACGTTCGGGTTGACCGCAACCGCACGCAACACACCGGGCCGCGTCGACTGCGCTGCATCGGGCGGCAATGCCATCTTGGCCGCGCGGGCCATGGCCAACAGCAGGCCATCCGCGTCCTTCAACCCAGCCAACTCTGCCGATGTCCCACCAAGCAAACGATCGGTCAGGGCGAAAAACGCCGGCTCTTTGGCACCGAGTTCGTTCAACATGGCGATGCCCAGGTCCGCCTTTTCCGGCTCTCCGGCCAGGATCTGGCAGAAGATCATCGCCTTTTGCCAATAGGCTCCGCCGCCTGCCTGAATTTGTTGGGCCGTCAGGCCGCAGGCGCGGGCATTGTCGTTGGTCAGAAAGCGCGCATCGGCCTCTACCTGAAGCAATGCCGGGTCGCTGACCGTGCCCGGAATGGCGGCCAAAAGGTCCCCTACCCCGGCAACGTCGCCCATGGCCGCAAGCTGCTGCACGCGCAGGGCGATCAGGCTTTTCGGTTTACTCTGATTTTCGCCATCGGCAGGCGGCGCCTTCTTCGGCGGCTCGGCGGCGGTCAGCAACAAACGATGCATCAACGAGCGCAACGCCGGCGACGGCGTCTGAACCGGCAGGGCCGCGATCATACCCGCGACGTATTCGCGGCTGGCGCCCTGCCATAAATTGAATCCCAACCCGCCATCGTCCGGGCCAAGTGTTCCTGCCGTTTCCGGATCGACCTTCGCCAGGGTATCAACTTCGACCCCCGGCTCGGTCCCCAGGCCCATGCCGGGCTTGGGACCTATTTCCGTGGACGGGGCAGTGACCGTCGCGGGCTTTTCCGGCTCGGCCGGGCCCAATGGCTTGAGCGCCCGGGGCGGCGCCAAGGCGGCGGGCGGCTGCAACGCCGTCGGCGCCTCGGTTCCTTGTGCGGGTATCGGAGCCTGCGCCCAGGCGTCAAAGCTGCCGACCGTCAACAGCGGGGCGGCGACGAGCGCCGCCAGACGAACCGCTCGAACCCTGCGCCTAGCGCGGGAAGCGGTCATCGGGCAGAACCTTCTTCACGTCCTGGGACGGAGCGGGAAAATCCCAGGTC
>CAXGUG010000108.1:0-12631 GCA_964012715.1 uncultured Rhodospirillaceae bacterium
ATGGATGTTGCTTAAGGTGCTCTTAGCCCCCCGGCGAATGGCACGGGTCGATTTTGAACGTTTCGCAATTGGCCCCAATATCGACCGCAGTGGTCCGCCCGCTCGTGCTCCTCGTCAACAGTCGGCCCGCACAATCGACTAAATTGCTGATCAAAGCAAGTGACGCTGGTCACGGTTTCCGAATATTCGGTCCGAAAAATCGTATTTCTCGATTGGTCATTCGATTGGGCGAAAGGTGCCCTTGCGGTGTCACATTCGGCTGGCATAGAACGGCGGGATGAGCATCAAACTTTGCGTATTCGATTGTGATGGGACGCTCGTCGATTCCCAGGACAGCATCGTCCGGTCTATGCGGGCCGCGTTCGAAGCCTGCGGCATGGCGCCGCCGGAACGGCAGGCCATTCGCCGCGTGGTGGGATTGCCGCTTGCGACGGCCGCCTTGGCGCTGACGCCGCAGGGCACAGCCCCGGAAATGGCCGAAACACTGGCCGAGGCCTATCGCGACACCTTCACCAGCTTGCGCAAAGGAGGGCAGATCGAAGATCCGCTTTATCCCGGCGTGCTGGAAACCATCGCGGCGTTGGAGGCCGATGGTTGGTTGCTGGGGATCGCCACGGGCAAGGGGCGGCGCGGACTGAATCACATGTTGGAGCTCCATGGTTTGAGCGGGCGGTTCGTGACGTTGCAGACATCGGACAGCGCGCCTGGAAAACCGGCGCCGGGCATGTTGCTGAATGCCATGGCTGAGGCCGGCACCAATCGCGAAGATACGGTGATGATCGGTGACACGACGTTCGACATCGAGATGTCCAACAACGCCGGTGTCCTCGCTATCGGCGTGGCCTGGGGCTATCATGACGGCGAAGAGCTGACGGCGGCGGGCGCGCGCCACGTAATCAGTGATTTCGGCGATCTGATACCCTGCCTGAACGAATTGACGCCTGAACGAATTGACGGAGGCCTGACGTGAAGCGGCTGTTTAAGATCCTATCCATCCTAAGCGTGCTTCTGGTCGCGATCGTGGTCGCTGCGGTGGCGGTGCTCAGCTCTCTCGATTTCAACGACTACAAGGGCGTGATTGCCGAAGAGGTCAAGAAAGCCACTGGGCGGGACCTGAAAATCTCCGGCGATTTGAAACTGCATATCTCGCTGACGCCGTCGCTGTATGTCGATGGAGTGACTTTTGCGAACGCGCCATGGGGATCACGCCCCGAAATGGTCAGCCTGAAACGACTGGAAGCCGAAGTCGCGCTGATGCCGCTGTTGTCGCGCGAGGTCGATGTCAAACGGGTGATCCTGGTTGGCTTGGACCTGTTGGCGGAAACCGATAAGCAGGGCCGGGGCAACTGGCAGTTCGGGACGGTATCCGAGACACCGGCCGCGACCGAGTCCTCGGGCGGCGGAGTTTTGCCGGTGATCCGGCAGGTCCATGTCGAGGATTTGCGTCTGACCTATCGCGATGGTCAGACCGGCGAAGAAACGCGCCTGACCCTCCCGGCATTGGACTTGGAGGCAGATAGCGCCGACGCGCCGCTGCGGGTTTCCGTGAACGGCGACGTCAATGGCGAAGAATTCCGCGTCAAGGGGACCATCGGGTCGTTGCGCGGTTTGACGTCGGGCAAGGAACTGCCGCTCGATATCACCGTTCGCGCCCTGGCCGCCGAGGTCAAAGCCAAGGGGGCGATCGCCGACCCGAAGGCGATGACGGGGCTGGGCATTGCGATTTCCGCCAAGGGTGAATCCATTGCCGAGACGGTGAACGCCGCCGGGCGCATGGTGCCCGCGCTCGCCGCCGTCAAATTGCCGGACCTGGGGCCTTATGATTTGGCTGCGACGGTTGGTGGGTCCGGTGCCAAGCCCAGCATCAGCGGCATTAAAGCGTCGCTTGGACGGCCCGGCGATACGTCGGTGACCGCCGCTGGTTCAGTGGCGGATGCGATTAAGGCGACCGGCATCAACGTTCAGGTTTCGGCAACGGTGAAGGAGCCGACGGCACTGGCCAAAAGCTTCGGTGCCGAGGTTCCCGATCTGCCGGGCGTTCTGGCTTCGGCGCGGATCAAGGATCAGGACGGCGGCTACAAAATGTCCGAGATGAACGTGAAAATCGGAGCCAGCGACCTGCGCGGCACGATGGCCGTTCGTTTGGGCGGAGCGCGACCCAAAGTCTCCGCCGACCTGCAGTCGAACCTGTTCGATGTGGATGAATTGCTGCCCAAGACCGATGCACCGAAAGAGGCCAAGCCTGCGGCGGACGGTCGCGTGTTCCCGAATGATCCCTTGCCGCTGGAGGCCCTGAAAGCCGCCGACGCGGACGTCAAACTGGCGGTTGCGACGCTGCGCGTGAATAAGATGGATATCACCGCCGCGCGTGTGGCCACTGTCCTGCAGGCGGGCCGGCTGATCGTCAAGCCGCTTCAGGCAACGGTCTCGGACGGCGCGGTGACCGGCGAAATCAGCTTGGGCGCGGATCAGGCGTTGCCGCCCCTGACGGTGAACCTGAACGTCCAGAATTTGGATTACGGCAAGCTGGTTGCGATGACCGGAGAGAAACCGGTCGCGCAAGGTGTCGCCAATGTCATCGTCAAGGCCAATGGGGCAGGGACGACCGTGCGCGAGATCATGGCGGGCCTGGACGGCAAGCTGCGGGTGGTTTCGGAGAAGGGCAAGATCGAAAGCTCGATGCTCAATATCGCCTCGGCCGACATCATGTCGGCGCTGCCGCTGGTCGACAGCAAGGGCGACAAGGACCTGCGCTGCGCCGTGGTCGATTTCGATATCGTCGACGGTATCGCCAATGCGAAAGCCCTGGTGCTCGAAACCGGTGGATTGTCGGTGGTCGGCGTCGGTGGGGTGAACCTGCGGGACGAGAAATTGAACCTGGTGCTGGAGCCGCGGGCCAAGAAGACCAGCTTGCTCAGCGCGGCCATGGTGCCGGTTGCCGTGCGCGGGACCCTGGCCAACCCGGAGCCTAAGGTCAATCCGGCCGACGTCGTTACAGGCGTGGCATCGAACGTCGCCAGCGGCGCCGCAGCGATCATGACCATGGGGCTGTCCGTTGTGGTGCAAAGCGCGTTCAACCGGGCGACCAGCACGGACGAAACCGACTATTGCGCGGCTGCCCTGGCCGGAAAGACCGTGACGCCGTCCAAGGGCGCTGCGAAGCCCCAGACATCGCAACAGCCCGCATCTACCGGTACTGCTCCGGCGAACAATACCAACACCCAACCGGGTGTGGGCGATACGCTCAAGAACCTTGAGAAAGGCTTGGGCGGTCTGAAAGGCCTGTTGGGCAAGTAGCCGCGTTTCTTTCCACACAAAGAAGACATTCGAACGAAGGCGCAGCATGTTGAAGCCAGACATGAAACGGTTCTATCGCGCGGTCACCGTCGCACCGCAGGTGGACCAGGACGAAGGGGACGGGGTGTTTTCCATTCTGTTGGACGGCCGTCAGGTAAAGTCGCCGATCGGTCGCGCCCTGGCGGTGCCGTCCGAACCCTTGGCCCAGGCGATCGCCAAGGAATGGGAAGCGCAGGAAGAAAAGATCATTCCCGCCACCATGCCCCTGACCCAATTGGCCTTTACGGCACTGGATCGCATTGCGCCGGAACAGGCGGACGTCGCGGCGCGGATCGCGAAGTTCGGTGAAACCGACCTGTTGTGCTATCGCGCCGAAGCGCCTGCAGACCTGGTGCAGCGCCAAGCCGAAGCCTGGGATCCTCTATTGGCTTGGGCCAAGGACGATCTGGGCGCGGAAATGGCCGTGACCGCCGGGATTATCCATGTCGGGCAATCCGATGAGGCGCTGGACCGGTTGGCCCAGACCGTCCATGCCATGGATGCGTTTCGATTGACGGTTTTGGCGTCGGTGGCGCAGGCGGCGGGGTCGCTGTTGATCGGCTTGGCTGTCGTTCACGGGCGCCTGACGGGCGAAGAAGCCTTCGCCGCGTCGCAGCTGGACGAGGAATATCAGAACGAGCTCTGGGGCCAGGACAAGGAAGCCGTCGACCGCCAGCGGGCGTTGCTGGCGGAAATCACCCAGGCCGAGACATTCCTGTCCCTGCTTTAATCGAAAATCAGTTGTAGAGCGGATTGCTGCCGGGTTTCGGCTCGCTGGCGTTCAGCGTGGTCGCGGCGCGGCCCCGTGGCGTCGGCAATTCCATCGGCGTACCGCCGCGGCGCTCCCGGCCCCGGTAATTAAGGGCGCGGCGTCGGCGATCCGGGCCGAAATAGCTGTCGGCCCGCACGTACAGGCGCGGATTCTCGATCAGCGACTTGATGCGCGAATAGATCAGATGCGCGGAAAACGGCTTGGCCAGGAACTCGTTGATGCCGGCATCGCGCGCCTTGCACACTTGGTTCATCTCGGTGAACGCGGTGATCATGACGACAGGCGCGAACATGTCGCGACTTTCGGCGTGTTGGCGAATCTTTTCAAGAAAGGCCATGCCGTTGAGGCTCGGCGACCAATCGGTCAGCACCAGGTCGGCGGGGAAGTCCTGAAAGATTTCGAACGCCGTTTCGGCATCGCCCGCATCGCGAACGTTGCTGATCCCCAACTCCATCAGGATGTTGCGAATCAGATGCCGCATATGCGCGTGATGTTCGACGACCAGAACGTTCAGTCTTGAAAGATTGTATTCGGGCATGTGTCCCCAAGCCCCCTGTGCATGTCCCGACCCTGTGTGAAAGGTCCCGCAAGAAACGGGGGAGGGGTCGGTGATTTTATGATTACCCACGGACAGAGACGTTTCCGCCCGAAAAGGCGCACCGCTTATAACATGATGGTTAACGTCATGCCACGGTAATCCGCTGGAAATAATGCATTAGTGGCGTGCCCTAAGGGGTTATGCAGGTTAAAAGAGCAGGGCCGTTTTCGCTGGCGCGAAAAAGGGGGCGACAGTATCCTTTGCGCCCCCGGGCGACTGGCCCGGCTATCATCCCGAACGCCTCCACGACAAACGAGACGCGAACATATGTACGACATCATCCGGCAACTGGAAGAGAAACGAGAACGTGCCCGCATGGGCGGCGGCCAACGCCGCATCGACGCACAGCACGGTAAAGGCAAGCTGACCGCGCGCGAGCGCATCGAGGTCCTGCTCGATCCGGGCTCATTCGAAGAATGGGACATGTTCGTCGAACATCGTTGCACGGATTTCGGCATGGCTGAGCAGACGACGCCGGGCGACGGCGTGGTCACCGGCTATGGCACGGTCAACGGCCGTCTGGTTTTCGTGTTTTCTCAGGACTTCACCGTGTTCGGTGGCTCCCTGTCCGAAAGCCATGCCGAGAAGATCTGCAAGATCATGGATCAGGCTATGAAGGTCGGCGCGCCGGTGATCGGGCTGAACGATTCCGGTGGTGCCCGTATTCAGGAAGGCGTGGCCTCCCTGGCCGGTTATGCCGAGGTGTTCCAGCGCAACGTCATGGCGTCGGGCGTGGTGCCGCAGATTTCGTGCATCATGGGCCCCTGCGCCGGTGGCGCCGTGTATTCCCCGGCGATGACCGACTTCATCTTCATGGTGCAGGATTCGTCCTACATGTTCGTCACCGGTCCCGACGTGGTGAAGACGGTGACCCATGAAGAAGTGACGCAGGAAGAATTGGGCGGGGCTTCGACCCATACGACCAAGTCCGGCGTCGCGGACAAGGCCTTTAACGACGATATGGAGGCGCTGCTCTATCTGCGCCGCTTCGTCGACTTCCTGCCCGCCAACAACAAGGAAAAGCCGCCCGTGCGGCCGACCACCGACCCCCATGACCGGGTCGAAATGTCGTTGGATACCCTGGTGCCGGAAAACCCCAACAAGCCCTACGACATGAAGGAACTGATCCATAAGGTCGTGGATGAAGGGGACTTCTTTGAAATTCAGCCCAATTACGCGGGCAACATCGTGGTCGGCTTCGCCCGCATGGAAGGCTCCACCGTGGGCATCGTCGCCAACCAGCCGATGGTCCTGGCAGGCTGCCTGGATATCGCCTCGGCGACCAAGGCCGGACGTTTCGTGCGGTTCTGCGATGCCTTCAACATTCCGCTGGTGACCTTCGTCGACGTGCCCGGCTTCCTGCCCGGCACGGCGCAGGAATACGGCGGCATCATCAAGCACGGCGCCAAGCTGCTGTACGCCTATGCCGAAGCGACGGTGCCGAAAGTCACGGTCATCACGCGTAAGGCCTATGGCGGTGCGTACGACGTGATGTCGTCCAAGCATCTGCGGGGCGATGCCAACTATGCCTGGCCGACGGCGGAAATCGCCGTGATGGGGCCGAAGGGTGCGGTTGAAATCATCTTCCGTGGCGACCTGGGTGATGAAGAGAAGATCGCGGCGCGGACAGAGGAATATCGTACCCGCTTCGCCAATCCCTTCGTGGCCGGTAACCGGGGCTTCGTCGATGACGTGATCATGCCGCACGGCACGCGGTCGCGGATTTGCCGGGCTCTGCGCATGCTGAAGAACAAGGACATCAAGAACCCGTGGAAGAAGCACGGGAATATCCCGCTTTAACACGGCTCTTTGCTATGATCCCCGCAACAGCGGGGATCATTACTTTTGTCCGACCAACCCACGGAACGATCTGATCCGAAAACCGCCCGTCAGTCGCCACGTCGGCGACGATGGGGGCTCGCCTTGCTGTTCGCGGGGGGGCTCGTCGGCATTGGCTGTGCGGTCGTGGCCGTCAATCGCGCGCCGATTGCAGAACGTTTGGCGCGCCAAGCTCTGACCGATCTGGGTTTGAGCGGCAGCTCCCTGACCATCGAACGATTGACGCCCTGGCGGGTGGACGTCCGGGGGATCGCCACGGGCCCCGCCGGAACGGCGCGCATCGAAACGCTATCCGTCATTCTCGATTGGTCGTCCTGGACCAAACCGCAGGTGGCGTCGCTGCGGCTTGATGGCCTTCACCTGAGCGTGGCGGTGCAAGAGGGCGGCGTGCTTGATCTGGGCGACCTGCAACCTCTCTTGGCGCGTGCGGGCGGCGGTGGCGGAGATTCAGTATCACTTAAAGAAGTCGCCTTAACTGATTCTAAAATCGATGTTTCTCTGTCCGGCGGTGCGGTCGTCGTGGGAATCCCCAAGGCAGTGGCATCGCTGGCGACCGATGGAGCGCTCATCCTCAAGAAAGCCGATTTCGAAGTGACGCATCCCCGCGGCAGCGGACAGGTCTCGCTGTCAGGACGCCGGTCAAGGGATGGCATGCTCAACCTTCAGGCAAGGTTGAGCGATCTTCAGGGCAGCGTCGGCGCGGTGTCCTTGATCGATGGCAAAGGCCGTATTCAGGTAAGCGGCGATCCCGCTCAGCCGGAAGCGATGGACGCCGACGCTGAGCTGGAGGTCTCCGGTCTTGCGGTTCCTGGCGGCATGGTGGCGGGCGGTAATCTGGCGCTGCACGTGAAAGAGGGAATGGCGAAGGTGTCGGCGGATCTGGCCGATCCGGGCTTGGGGCTGACGGCACAGGTTTCGGCGGAGGGATCGATTTTCGATTTGGCGAAGCCGGCAGCGGCCTCGGTCCAGGCGCAGGTCGCGGATTTACGCCGCCTTCCCGTGCCGATCGATATTTCAGGCAAGGGTGCGTTCAATCTGAAGTCTGCCGCGCCGTTGGCGGAATTTCTGTCGGCCTCCATGGAACGCGTGCCAGCGCTTGACGTCACCGCTGAGGTAAGTGAGGTGCAGGTCGCCGATCTGCCGGGCGAATGGCGCGCGCAGGCGCAATGCGGGCTTTCGATGTCCGATGGGACGGCGGCGTTAGTTTGTGACGAGCCCGTCTCCGTTTCAGGTGCGGCATACGGGGGGGGAATCGACCTTTCGCTGCCCCTGCGTGCCGAGGCGGCTGTGTCGCCGTTCCGGGTCGCTTCCTTGTCGCTGGGCGAGATAACCGTTGCGGCGTCGGGGGTAGAAGTCGCCGGTGGGGATGTTCGTGGTCCGCTGCGCCTTAAGATCGTTCCGAAGGGCGGAGGCGTCACGTTCCGAAGCGACGATCCGTCTCCATTCCCGCTGGCGGGTGCGGCTTTCTCGTTCATATCCGATAGTCCGTCGCTGACGCTGCGGGGGCAGGGGCACGAGGCGGTTGTGCGGACGGCGCGGATGGCCGGGAATGTCGCCCTGACCGTGCCGGACGGTGCTGCGCCGCGCCTGAAATTGGATGTGGCGGGGCTGGATGCGCATCTGCCTGATTACGATGTCGAGGCCGAAGGACTATCGGCGTCACTCGCTGGTTCTCTGGAGCTAGGCGCTGACTGGAGCGTCAAGGCGGCGGCATCGGCGTTGCGCCATACATCCGTTTCGCCATTTTCCCTGACAGGGGAAGGGGGCTGGTCCCGCAAGGGGTGGCGGTTGACCGGGACGCTGCGCCAGGAACGCAGCAACCAAGTCGCCAGTTTTGCTGCCGAATATGGGGCGGCGTCGAAAACCGGGACGGTCCGCGCCGACACGGTGCCGCTCAATCTCGCCACCGTGCCGGGCGGTGTTCATGCCATGACGCCCCTGTTGGCGCCCTTCGTCAAAAGCCTGACCGGGACTTATCAGGTCTCCGCCAGGACGACTTGGGGGACGAAGGGCGTGGCGCCGGTTCATGTGACAGCATCCCTGACCGATGCCGGCATACAGCCCGCACCGGCGGTGCTTCCCCAGGCCATGAAGGGGGCGGTGATCGGTTTCGGTTCTTTGACCGCGGCGCTCGACCTGCCGTTGGACGACCCCACGGCGGGGCGGGGCGATGTCGTGGTCTCCGGGGGGAACATCAGTCATGAACTCGGCCAGGTTACCGGGGTTGCCGGGCGTCTGGAATTGAGCAGGCTTTGGCCGCCGCAAACGCCGCCGGGTCAGGAATTCACGGCGCGGCGCATTGTCGCGGCACTACCGGCGTCGGATGGGCTGGTGCGGTTTCAATTGCGCGGTGCGGACAGCTTGACGATCGAGCAAGCGGGATTGCGCGCGATCGGGGGGCGGTTGTCTGTCGAGGATATCAAGATCGAACAAGGGCAGATGCCGCGCCGGGTGCTGCTGAACGTCGATGGCCTGGGGCTCGCCGATCTGGCGGCGCAGGCGGATGTCGTCGGCCTGAAGGCCGAGGGGCGCTTGTCGGGCAGTATCCCCATCGAACTGACCGGCGGGGGCGAAATTGCCATTCGTGATGGTTTGTTGGAGGCGAAGGACAAGGGGTTGATCGCCTTCCTGTCGCCGACGCGCGCGCCGAAAGATTCGAAAAAGGGCGAAACCGACAGCATGGACTTGGTTCTCGATATTCTGGAAGACCTGCGGTTTGAAGGCATGACGTTGAGCCTGAACGGCGATGCGCGGAAGGATGTGCGCATGCGACTTCGGGTTCATGGGAAGAATCCGAAGATCCAGCAAGGCCGACCGGTGGACCTGACCGTGAACCTATCCGGCAATCTAGGGGAGGCGATTCAGGCCGAATTTCAAAACTTTAACATCCAGGGTTTGGTCGGTGCGACCGGTGCTGGACGGTAAAAATCAGAAATTTTGCAATGCAATAATTTAAAAATCCCCGGTTCGCCGGGATTTCTTGATTGATGGATGTTTTGGATTGTATACAATGCGCGCCATCGACAAACCCAAGGAAACATCACTATGCAATTGCATACTCGCCCCCTGAAAGACTCCTTCGGCATTGAAGTGCTGGACGTTGACCTGACGGACCTGGACGACGAAACGTTCCAGGCCATTTACGAACTGTGGCAGAAAGAGCCGCTGCTGTTGTTCCGCCGCCAAAGCATGAGCGAAGGTCAGCAGGTCGCCTATTCCAAGCGCTTCGGCGAAATGGACATCCTGGTTCGCGACGACATGCTGTCGCCGGATCACCCGGAAATCATCTACATCACCAACCTGAAGCGTCCCGACGGCTCCAACCTGGGCGGTCTGGGCAACTACGAAGTGCAGTGGCACCATGACCAGATTTATCGCCAGCGCCCGGCGTCCGGTTCGATCTTCTGCGCGATCGAAATGCCGGAAAACGACGGTCGTACGTCCTACTGCAACACCAAGCTCGGCTTCGAAACCCTGCCGGACAACCTGCGCAAGGCGATCGAAGGCCGTCGCGCGACAGCCAAGTATGCGGTCAAGGAAGGCTCCACCACGATCAAGGATCTGGGCCACAACGCCGAGAAGATGAAGGAAATTCACGACCGCACGCCGGCCGCGACCCACGACATCGTTCTGGAAAACCCGGCGACGGGTCAAAAGTCGATCTACCTCGATCCCAACAAGACCGTCGGCATCGACGAAATGACCGAGGACGAAAGCAAGGAACTGATCGACGCCCTGACCCAGCACATGCTGCAGGATCAGTTCGTCTATACGCATACCTGGCGCAATGGCGACGTCGTGATGTGGGACAATGCCCGTCTGTGGCACCGCCGCGAGCCGTTCGACATGTCGAAGCCGCGCTTTGCCCGCCGCACGACGATCTTCCTGCGTCCGGAAGACTTCGCCGTTCCCGAACCCAACGCGGCCTGATCCAGACCGTCATGGGAGAAGAAAAAACGATGCCCCTGCAGGGGCTGCGGGTGATCGACGCTGCCACGGTGATCGCCGGACCGACCATCGGCATGATGATGGGCGACTTCGGCGCCGACGTGATCAAGGTCGAACACCCGCGCGGCGATGTGCTGCGTCATACGGGATATCTGAAGGACGGCGTGGGGCTTTGGTCGAAGATGACCAACCGCAACAAACGGTGCATCACGCTGAACTTCAGCCACGCCAAGGGTCAGGAACTGTTCAAGGAACTGATCAAGACGACGGACGTCCTGATCGAGAACTTCCGCACGGGCACCATGGAAAAATGGGGCCTGGGCTGGGAGGACTTGAAAGCCATTAACCCGCGCCTGGTCATGGTGCGGGTGACCGGCTTCGGCCAGACGGGGCCCTATAAGAACCGGCCCGGCTTCGGCACCATCGCCGAGGCTTTCTCCGGCTTCGCCCATACCACGGGCGAACCGGACGGCCCGCCGACCCTGCCGAACTTTGGTCTGGCCGACGGCATCGCCGCCGCCTACGGCACCTTTGCCGCGATGTTCGCGCTGTACCACCGTGACGCCCAGGGCAGCGGAAAGGGGCAGTATATCGACTTGTCGATCTACGAGCCTTTGTTCCAGGTCATGGGGCCGCAACCGTTGCAGTTCGATCAGCTTGGCGTCGTTCAGGGGCGGTACGGTAACCGGTCCAAGAACAACGCTCCGCGCAATACCTACAAGACCAAGGACGGCCATTGGGTGGCGATTTCCACCAACTCGCCGTCGATCGTCACCCGGGTGTTGACCCTGTGCGGTGGTAAGGAAATGGCGGAAGACCCGCGTTTCCAAACGCCGCAGGGACGGGTCGAACATGTCGAAGAGGTCGATGGCGTCGTCGCTGCGTGGATTGCGCGGCACGACCTGAAGACCGTTCTGGACGAATTCGAGAAAGCCGAAGCCGCCATCGGCCCGGCCTATTCGATCGACCAGATCTTCGAAGACCCGCAGTACCAGGCCCGCAACGACATCATCGAGATCGAGGATGAGGACCTGGGCAAGCTGCGCATGACCAATGCCTTTCCGTTCATGTCGGAAACCCCGGCGCAGATCCGCCATGCGGGTCCGCGCAAGGGGCAGCACACCGAGGAAATTCTGTGTGATGAGTTCGGCATCAGCCCGGAAGAGTTGGCCAAGCTGCGTGAAGAGGGCGCCATCTGACGTCCAGCACTTACGTAAGGTAAGTTTCTGCGATCCCCCGCTTCGGCCTGCCGTAGCGGGGGATTTCCGTTTCAGGTCTCGGGTTTCAGGTTCTAGCCGTTGGCGGCCCGGGGGCGGGGCGGCGGGGGCGCCAACAAGGGTTTGGACGCGCGAATGTCCGAAAGCACGCCCTCGCGGTCCTTTTCAAGCCGGTCGAGCAGCTTGCGGCGGCGCGGGTTGATGGTCATGTAATTGCCGCTCCAGCGCATGATCTCGATGATTACCGGGGCCAGCTGCACGCCTTTTTCGGTCAGGCTGTAAACATAGCTTCGGCGGTTTTCCGGATCGCGTTCCTTGGTCACAATGCCTTCGCATTCCAGATGCTTCAGGCGGGTCGCCAGGACGTTCGTCGCGATCTGCTCGTTCGATGCCAGGAACTCGTTATAGCGGCACTTGCCGTAGAGCATCATGTCGCGCAGGACCAATAGGGACCAGCGATCGCCGAAGGTATCGACGCCGTATGCGATCATGCAGTCGCTCTGGTGCTTCTTGGGATCGTGCTTCATGCCATCATCATAAAAATATACTTGCAAAAAGCAAGTGATAACGATAGGAGTCATTAACTTGTTTTTTGCAAGTTAATGACCGGCGGGAAATCTTGCCGGTTCTGGCGCCGAAAAGGAGGCACGCCATGAACATGTTATCGAAACTCTCACCATCGGAATTGGTAGGTGACAGTCTTTTGTCGCCGTCGGGCGAGACCCAGCCCGATACGTCCCGCGCCGCCATTCAGGCCGGGGTCGGGTACGCCCGCGTGTTGCGGGCACGGGCATTCCATGCCGCCGTCGCCAATGTATGGGCCGGTGTGAAACGCTTGGTGTCGCTTGGTCGCCGCTAAGCCCGATTATTTCTTGATCGGCGGATTGCCGGGCACCGGCTCGCCGATCAGGGACGGATGGG
>CAXGUG010000109.1:0-11805 GCA_964012715.1 uncultured Rhodospirillaceae bacterium
TGTGCTCGGCGATGCCCGGGACGCGCTCGGACAGGCCGCCGCCCGCCAGTTCATGCAGGTGATCGTCGCTTTCGATCGGCGTAACCTGGCCCGCATGGATCACATAGGACCGGTCGGGAACGTCGTAGGGATAGGCCAGGGCCCGGGCGACGGACCGGGGACGGCGGGGTCGGTCGCTCAGCGCAGGGGCTGGACCGGCGGCGGGGGCGGATGGCTCAGTCAAGGTATTGGGAAATATCCACGTCGTCGATTTGATAGGGTTCCAGGAACCGGTCGGCATATTCCCGGTAGACGCCCGATTTCAGGAACAGCTTGAACAACTCGCCGTCGATATGGGCGTCCTTTTTCATGAAGGACATGATCTTGATGCTGGCGCTCAGCTTCTTCGGGTCCTTGTACGGCCGGTCGGCGGCGGTCAGGGCCTCGAAGATATCGGCGATCGCCATGATCCGCGCCGGGATCGACATTTCCTCTTCGGTCAGTTTGCGCGGATAGCCGGTCCCGTCCATTTTTTCGTGGTGGCCACCGGCATATTCCGGCACCCGCTTCAGGTGCTTCGGGAACGGCAGCTGTTCCAGCATGATGATGGTTTGGACGATGTGGTCGTTGATCTTGAAACGTTCTTCCTCGGTCAGCGTGCCGCGCGCGATGCACAGGTTGTAGACCTCGCCAAAATTGTATTTGTGCTCGGGAATATTGAGCTTGAAGCCGAACGGGTTGTCCGGCTGGGCCGCCGGTTCCAGCGCATCGCGATAGACGATGTGGTCTTCGCGGTCTTCGAGCAGGTCTTCCTTGCACGGCAGCGGTTTGGGCGGGGTGCGGTCCTTGCGCTTGCGTTCGTCGAACGACAGGCCCAGGCGATCGTCCAAGGTGCGGGTCCACTGCATCTTGGCGATTTCGTGAATGCGTTCCTGGTCCTCGGGCGCCATGAATTCGTCGCCGACGTTGGCGCGGGCGACGAATTCATAGTCGTCGTCCAGCTTGGCGATCTGTTCGTCGAACTTGGCCTTGAGCGCCGCCGGGTCGCCGGTTCCTTCGGCAAGGGCCTTGTAATACTCGACCTCGGCCTCGCGCTTCATCAGCTCGAACCGCATGCGGACTTCGTGGATGCGGTTGTAGATGGTTTCCAACTTGACGGCTTTGTCGACCACGTATTCAGGCGTCGTGACCTTGCCGCAGTCGTGCAACCACGCCCCGATATGCAGTTCGTACCACTGCTCGTCGGTCAGGTCGAAATCCTTGAACGGGCCGGAATGCTCGTCGCAGGCGGCCTTGGCCAGCATCTTGGTCAATTCGGGGACGCGCTGACAGTGGCCGCCGGTATAGGGTGACTTGGCGTCGATGGCTGACGCGATCAGCTCGATGAAGCTTTCCAGAAGCTTTTTTTGGCCTTCGACCAGCTGCTGGTTGTCCAAGGCGACGGCAGCCTGGGAGGCCAAGGCCTCGACCAGGGGCTGAATCTGCGTGGAAAATTCGATGACGTCGCCATTTGCATCCGTTGCGTTCAGAAGCTGAATGACGCCGATGATTTCGTCCTGGCTGTTTTTCAGCGGCACGGTCAGGAACGAGGTCGAACGGTAACCGGTGCCTTCGTCGAATTTCTTGGTGCCGGAGAAATCGAAGTTTTCGGCTTCGTAGGCGTCACGGATGTTGATCGACTGACCGGTCAGCGCGCAGTAGCTGGCGATGTTCTTCTCGTTTCGCGCGCCTGTTTCCGGGTCGTACAGGCGGATCGGGGGAAAGGTGATTTCCTTGCCGGTGGTGCCGCCCAGCGCGATCTTGAGCGAATCCGTGCGCATGATCTCAAATTTCAGCGCGTCTTCTTCGGTCTTGATGTACAGCGTTCCGCCGTCGGCGTTGGTCAGATCCTTGGCTTCCAGCAGGATCTTTTCCATCAGCCGATTGATGTCGCGTTCCGCCGAAAGGGCGATCCCGATATCAATCAGGCGCTGAAAATTGTTCAGCGCCGCATCGCTCTGCGCGGTCGTTAGTTCACCGGACATGTCGCACCAATGGAGCCGTCTCTTCCCGCCGTGCCCTGAAATTCCCCGGCCCACGTGGCCGAAGTTACGTCGAATCCTACGCTGCCGATGTTTTATAGGGTGTTAATGTCATGAATCGGCAGGACAAAGGGTATCCGCCTTTGCTGCCCGTGACAACCGAAGGCGGACGCCAGATGCCCGATTAACAGGCGGGGCATTTTATCTTTTGCCTAAAGGAATCAGCGGCTAACGTCTGGCCGCACTGGCACGTCGGGCCGAATAACCGGGAATGCACTTATGGCTTATGCCTCTTTACGAGATTTCATCTTCAACCGTCTGGAGCCGGCGGGGCGGCTTGTCCGCGTCAAGGAGCCGGTTTCTCCCGTCCTGGAAATGACGGAAATCCAGACCCGGTTGATGGCCGAGGGCGGCCCGGCGGTATTGTTCGAAAACGTCGTCGGCGAAGACGGAAAGCCTTATGGCATGCCGGTGCTGGTCAATCTGTTCGGCACGGTCGAACGGGTCGCATGGGGGATGGAGCGCGAGCCGGAGCAATTGACCGAGGTCGGTGAAACCCTGGCTTTCCTGCGCCAGCCGGAGCCGCCGGGAGGCATCCGCGAGGCCATGGAAATGCTGCCGCTGCTCAAGACCATCGTCGCCATGAAGCCGAAAACGGTGAAGACGGCCCCCTGTCAGGAAGTGGTCCTGCAGGGCGATGATATCGATCTGTCGGCCCTACCGATCCAAACCTGCTGGCCGGGCGAGCCCGCGCCGCTGATCACCTGGCCCCTGGTGGTGACCCAGGGACCGGAAGCCGGGCAGAAAGGCGGTGACAAGCGCGATGCCTTCAACCTGGGCATCTATCGGATGCAGGTGACGGGCCGGAATTCGACCATCATGCGGTGGCTGAAACACCGCGGCGGGGCGCAGCACCACGCCCGGTGGAAGGAAACCCGCCCGGAGCCGCTGCCCGCCGCCGCCGTGATCGGCGCCGATCCGGGCACGATCCTGGCCGCGGTGACGCCGGTCCCCGACACCCTGTCGGAATACCAATTCGCCGGCATGTTGCGGGGCAAGCGCGTCGATTTGGTGGATTGCAAGACCGTTCCCCTGAAGGTTCCGGCCGAGGCCGAGATCGTGATCGAGGGCCACGTTTCGTTGGAGGATTATGCCGACGAAGGACCCTACGGCGATCACACCGGCTATTACAATTCGGTCGAAAAGTTTCCGGTCTTTACCGTTTCGGCAATCACCATGCGCCGCGATCCGATCTATCTGTCGACCTATACGGGTCGTCCGCCGGACGAGCCGTCGATCCTGGGCGAAGGCCTGAACGACGTGTTTGTGCCGTTGTTCCGCCAGCAGTTCCCGGAAGTGGTCGATTTTTGGCTGCCGCCCGAGGCTTGCTCGTACCGTGTCGCCGTGGTGTCGATGAAGAAGGCCTACGCCGGTCACGCCAAGCGGATCATGATGGGGGTGTGGTCCTACCTGCGGCAGTTCACCTACACCAAATTCGTGATCGTGGTGGACGCCGATATCAACGCCCGCGACTGGAACGACGTGATTTGGGCCATCTCGACCAATGTCGATCCGGCCCGCGACGTGACCATGATCGAGAATACGCCGATCGACTATTTGGACTTCGCCTCGCCGGAAACGGGACTGGGCAGCAAGATGGGGATCGATGCCACGACCAAGATGGGCGCGGAAACGCACCGCGAATGGGGCCGCAAGATCCGCATGGCGGACGACGTGATCGACGAGGTCACGCGGAAATGGGATTCCTACGGCCTGCCGGGCAGCGGCAAGCCGATTTGGAAGTAAGCGCAGCGGGTCAGATTAAGATTCGTCGGTGAAGTCGAAATACAGATCGCGGGCGGCCTGATAGATCGGCCCCTTGGGCATGGCCCGGTCGTCCAGGGCGATGCATGGGATGACCTTGGAATAGTTGCCGGTCGAGAACAGTTCGTCCGCGTTGGCCAGTTCCTCATAGGAAATCGCACGTTCCACAACCTCGACACCGGCATCGCGCAGCAATTGGATGACGCGCTGGCGGGTGATGCCGTTCAGGAAAGTGCCGTTGATTTCCGGCGTGTGAACGACGCCGTCTTTGACCATGAACAGGTTGGCCGAGGAAAATTCGGCGACGTTGCCGTCCGGATCCAACATCACGCCGGTATCGAAGCCGCGCTCGTTGGCGTCGGCGACGGCGCGGGAAACGTTCGGATACAGACAGGCGGCCTTGGCTTCGGTCGGCGCCATTTCAGGCGCAGGGCGGCGAAATGGCGACAGGCAGGCTTTGAATCCGGTCGGTTCCGGCAGGGGGGCTTCTTCAACGGTCAGCACGAAATGCGTCGAGTCCGGGTCCGGCACGACAAAGCCGCCCGACGGATAAAATAGGGGGCAGATGTACAACTGCGCGTCGTCGGGGAATTTTTGGATTCCCTCGTGGCACAGTTCGACCATTTCCTCGGTGGTGATATCGGGCGCCATGCCCATGATTTCACTGGATCGAATGGCGCGGGCGCAATGCGCCTCCAGGTCCGGCACCTTGCCGGCGATCGAGCGGGCACCGTCGAATACCGCAGAGCCGAGCCACATGGCGTGATCAGTTGCTTTCGCCACCGCCGGTTCTTCGTCGTGCCATTCGCCGTCGATCCAACTAATGGTGGTTCCGCCTCTGCTTTGTCCGTATTTCATCGCTCTCGCTCTCTATCTTTTTCCTTTAGCAAAGCCATCCCCTTCGCATTTGCAGCATAAAGGGCTGGGCCCGCTGGGCCAAGGGTGCGGCAGAAAAATCATATTTTTCAATGAATTAAGTGACGTTTTGGTGAAAAGGCCACACGCTGCCTGGGGATAACTTCCCGAATATGCGCCAGATTACTGACTGGCCCAGACGATCCGAGAAATCCAATCGACCTCCGACAGGTCGAAGGTTCGGTCCTCGTGCGCGGGGTTCAGGGACTTCAGGTCAATGTGACGTGCCGTGCGGCGGATCAGGGCCTTTGCCATCACTTCGCCCTCGGTCGTTTTGACGACGACGCGGTCGCCGCGCCGAACCGAAGCCTGCGGCGAGACGATCACGATGTCTCCGTCGCGAAATACGGGGTCCATGCTGTCGCCGTTGATTTCCAGGGCGAAGGCGCTGGTGTCGTTGACGCCGGGGAAGGGGATTTCGTCCCAGCCGCCGCCGACGGGATAACCGGCATCGTCGAAGAACCCGGAATTACCCGCTTGGGCCAGGCCGATCAGCGGCACGTTGCGATAAACGCCGCCGCCTTCGTTCTCGTCCACATAGGACACCCACTCCGACAGGCTGGCGCCCGTGGCCTGGAGAATCTTGGCGATGCTCTCGGTCGACGGCCAGCGCAGCTTGCCGTCCCGCGTCGTGCGTTTGCTTTTGTTGAAGGTCGTCGGGTCGAGCCCTGCCTTTCGGGCAAGGCCGGAGGTCGACAACCCGTGTTCCCGGGCCAACCGATCAACCGCATTCCAGACGCTCGAATGTCGTAACATGGGAACATTGTCTTACAGAACGGGCAAAAATTCTACTGCGAAATGTGCATGGGCCTATTCTCGAGCGAGGGACAGGGAAACGGCGGTTGCTGATGGGTAGGCGGTCTTGCCTATGATGAGTGGCCCAAAATAGGAAAAATTACCGCTTAAATTGTTGACATGGGAATTCTCAGGCTGTTACCTGGGGGTGTTCTTTTGATGGGGCCCAACAACTTTAAGACGCAAGGACAATCCCTCCCTTGAAACGCCAACGATATGTACGTCGCCCCTTGCCGGACGGCGCCGCCGAACTTTTCCAATCCGCCGAAGAAGCTTGGTTTTGGTTCATTCGAACGCAAAAGGCGCGCCGCGACGGGGCGCGTTTCGGAAATTCGGGCGCGATGGTCCGCCCTTGCGAAGCTGATGACATCTACCTTGCCGCGGTCTCGCTCATGCGGGCGGGGGTGTTGAAAGTTCTGCATCTGCGCACCTTGGTGGATTTCGGAAATCGCGAACGCGCACCGGATCCCAGGGTTCGTGAAGAAATGCACCCGGCGCGGCTATGGGACGAAGCCTTGGACCGGATGTCCACGATCCTGCGCCGCAAGGGGATTCTGGTATGACGCGCGATGGCGATATCACGGACGATGAACCGGCCGCACGGTCGACGGTCGTTCCGCCCGATTTGGCGATCGTCGCCTTCACGGGACAGGCGACCCTGGTCTGGCTACGCTTGCTGCGACCGGGGTTTCGCCACTGCTTTGTGTTGCTGCGGGCCCGTGGGCAATGGCTGTACTACGACCCCATGTCCCATTTCACCTTCGCTTCGGTCATCGGTCGCTACCCGTTGCCTGTGATGATGCGGGCGTTCCGCGCCGCGGGGTGCCGGTTGCGCCTGATCCGTCCGCGCACGCCGCCGCGCCGCGCCCAGGCGTGGCGGGCCTATACCTGTGTCGAGGCGGTGAAACGGGTGCTGGGCCTGCAGGAGCCCTGGGTGCTGACGCCGTGGCAGTTGTATCGCTGCCTGGGGCGGTATCGATGCGGCGACCGTGCGGGTGATCAGGCCAGAATGCGTCCGGCGACGATCGCGCCCAAGACGATCAGGCCGAAATCCCGGTTCGATTTGAACCGCGTCAGGCAGTTCTTGGCGTCGTCCAAGTCCATCGTCCGGACCTGCCAGATCAGATGAAGGCTGGCGGCGGCCAACCCCGCGTAAAACGCCCAGTGCAGACCTGCCAGATAGCCCGAACCCGCCATCAACAGGATGGTCCCGCCGTAGAACAGGGTCAGCCATCGCCCGGTCGTCGCCCCGAACTTCAATGCCGTCGATTTGATCCCGACCAGGACGTCGTCTTCCTTGTCCTGATGGGCGTAGATGGTGTCGTAGCCGAGGGTCCATAGGATGCCGGCGGCGTAAAGAACGACGGCGGGCAGGGCCAGCTCGCCGGTCACGGCGGTCCAGCCGACCAGCGCCCCCCAGTTGAACGTCAGGCCCAGAACGAATTGCGGCCAATAGGTCACGCGCTTTGCGAAGGGATAAAGGGCGACCAGGATCAGCGACGCCGCGGAAAGGGCAATGGTGTATGGGTTGAAATGCAGCAACACCGCCAAGCCGATGCCCAATTGCAGGGCCAGAAACAGGAACGCCTGCGGCACGCTGACCTGGCCCGAGGCGATGGGCCGTGTCGCCGTGCGGGCGACCTGGCGGTCGAATTCCCGGTCGGCCAGATCGTTGACCGTGCAGCCGGCGCCCCGCATGACCAGCGCGCCGATCGCGAACAGAACCATGAACCAGGGATCTGGCCAGGCTTCCGCCGCCAGGGCCGTCGCCCACCAACACGGCAGCAGCAGCAGCCAGGTGCCGATCGGCCGGTCCATCCGCGCCAATCGCAGATAGGGCCGCGCCCCGGCCAGGGGCACGCGGTCGACCCAGCTTTGCGCCGGTATGTCGGAAGCGGAAACCTGTTGTTGCTCGTTCATGGGTTTCAGTAATAGGGTCCGGACCCGAGAGAATCAAAAGGGAAAAGCGCCATGGCGGCAGGCATCCGCCTTTTCGTCGACGCGCCGTTGCAAAACGGCGTCGCGGTCGGCCTTTCGACCGATCAAGCCCATTACCTGGGCCGGGTCATGCGGATGGCCGTGGGCGATGGCGTGACCCTGTTCAACGGACAGGACGGTGAATGGCGGGCCGAGCTTGCCGAGTTGGATAAGCGCGCCGCCGTGGCGGTCCCGAAGGACCGGACCCGCACCCAGGATGCGGAAGCCCCCGGCCCCTGGCTGGCTTTCGCCCCGGTCAAGAAAACCGGCACCGATTTCATTATTCAGAAGGCGACCGAGCTGGGCGTGTCGCGCCTGATTCCCGTGCAGACGGCGAATACCCAGACCGGGCGGACCAATACGGACCGCCTGCGCGCCACCGCCGTCGAGGCGGCGGAACAATGCGAGCGCCTGTCCGTGCCGGTGGTCGACGATATGGTCGATCTGGCGGTTTTGACCGCCGATTGGCCCGCCGGGCGAACGCTGTTCGTGCTGGATGAAACCGGCGGCGGCAAGCCGCTGGCCCCTGCCGCCGCAGAGGCCGCGGGCGGCGCGGTCGGATTTTTGGTCGGACCGGAAGGCGGCTTTCAGGGGCGCGAACTTGACAGCCTTGGTAAGCTGGACTTCATCACGCCGGTGACCCTAGGCCGCCGGATCCTTCGCGCCGAAACGGCCTGCCTTGCCGCCCTAGCCGTATGGCAGGCGGTTGCGGGCGATTGGAAATAAGAGAATAGTGCCCGGCCCCGCGTGATGTGCACGCGCCCGGCGCCAACGACGAAAGACTCCGGCCATGGCCAATGAAAGCTCCGTGAAATCCCAGCCCATCACCGACAAGGCGACCCTGGTCGAATACCTGGCGGCGGGGTGCAAGCCTGAGCGGCAATGGCGCATCGGGACCGAGCACGAAAAATTCTCCTACGATCTGAAGACCCTGCGGCCGCTGACCTATGACGGCCAGCCCGGCGTGCGCCAGATGTTGGAAGCGCTGACCCGGTTTGGCTGGACCCCGGTGATGGAGGGCGAGAACGTGATCGCGCTGTCCAAGCCCGACCGCAGTTCGATCTCGCTGGAACCGGCGGGGCAGTTGGAGCTTTCGGGCGCTCCCCTGGAAAACATCCATCAAACCTGCGGCGAAGTGACCCAGCACCTGAAGCAGGTCAAGGAAGTGGCGGGCGAGCTGGGCATTGGTTTCCTCGGCCTGGGCTACAACCCGAAATGGCCGATCGAAGACATGCCCTGGATGCCCAAGGGCCGCTACAAGATCATGCGCGAATACATGCCGACCCGCGGCAGCCTGGGCCTGCATATGATGCAGTCGACCTGCACCGTGCAGGTGAACCTGGATTTCAACAGCGAAGCGACCATGGTCAAGATGTTCCGCATCTCCCTGGCGCTGCAGCCGATCGCCACGGCGCTTTGGGCCAATTCGCCGTTCCGCGAGGGCAAGCCCAACGGCTTCCTGTCCTACCGCTCGCACATCTGGACCGATGTCGATCCCGACCGTTGCGGCACCCTGCCGTTCGTGTTCGAGGACGGCTTCGGGTTCGAACGCTATGTCGACTACATGCTCGATGTGCCGATGTACTTCGTCTACCGCGACGGCAAATACATCAACGCCGCCGGTCAGTCGTTCCGCGATTTCATGGCGGGCAAGCTGCCGGCCCTGCCGGGTGAACTGCCGACCATGAAGGATTGGGAAGACCACATGACCACGGCCTTCCCCGAGGTCCGGTTGAAGACCTTCCTGGAAATGCGCGGCGCCGACGGCGGCCCCTGGGCGCGGCTGTGCGCCTTGTCCGCATTCTGGGTCGGGCTTTTGTACGATACCGAAGCCCGCGACGCGGCTTATGACCTGATCAAGGATTGGACCCAGGAAGAACATGACGCCCTGCGCCGCGACGTGCCGCGCACGGCCCTGAAAACGCCGTTCCGCGACCGCACGGTCAACGAGATCGCCTGCGAGGTTCTGTGCATCGCCCGCACCGGGCTGAAGAACCGGGCCCGGCTGGATGCGGTCGGTCTGGACGAAAGCCATTTCCTGCGTCCGATCCACCATATCTGCGATTCCGGCATGACCGCGGCCGAGGAGCTTTTGGTCGCCTACGAGCGGCGCTGGGGCGGCAATATCGATCCGGTATTCACCGAATACGCCTACTAGCGCTCTGTCGGCGGCTCCATCGGGTCTCTGTCAGGCGTCGGGCCTTGCCCTCGGGGCGTGCCGGGGGTAGGTTCCGGCCTCCATTTCATGCCTGAAGAGTGCGAGCCATGACCGATCTGCGCGAGATTGCCGAAAACGCCAATGCCTGGCCTTTTGCCGAGGCCCGAGAGCTGCTTAAACGGCTTGGCGGCAAAGCGCCGGAAAAGGGCTATGTTCTGTTCGAAACGGGCTATGGTCCGTCGGGCCTGCCGCATATCGGCACCTTCGGCGAAGTCGCGCGCACGACCATGGTGCGCCACGCGTTCCAGACGCTATGCGACATCCCGACCAAGCTGTTCGCCTTTTCCGACGACATGGACGGCCTGCGCAAGGTCCCGGACAATCTGCCGAACCAGGACATGCTGGCCGAAAACCTGGGCAAGCCGCTGACCTCGATCCCCGATCCGTTCGGCACCCACGAAAGTATGGGCCATCACAACAACGCCCGCCTGCGCGCTTTCCTCGATAGCTTCGGCTTCGACTACGAATTCAAAAGCTCGACCGAGTGCTACAAGGCCGGGATGTTCGACGCGACCCTGCTGACCTTGCTGGAACGCTACGACGCGGTGATGAAGGTCATCATCCCGACCCTGGGCGAGGAACGGCGCGTGACCTATAGCCCGTTCCTGCCGGTCTGCCCCAAGACGGGGCGGGTGCTGCTGGTGCCGGTGCTGGAAACCAACGTCGACGCGGGCACCATCGTTTATCAGAACGAAGACGGCGAAAAGGTCGAAACCCCCGTCACCGGCGGCCATTGTAAGCTGCAATGGAAGCCCGATTGGGCGATGCGCTGGACGGCGCTGGGTGTCGACTACGAAATGTCGGGCAAGGACCTGATCGAATCCGTCAAACAGTCGGGCGCGATCTGCCGCATCCTGGGCGGCAAGCCGCCGGTCGGCTTCACCTATGAGCTGTTCCTGGACGAAAACGGCGAAAAGATTTCCAAGTCGCGCGGCAACGGCCTGACCATGGAAGAATGGCTGGCCTACGCGCCGCCGGAAAGCCTGGCCCTGTTCATGTTCCAAAAGCCGAAAACGGCGAAGCGCCTGTACTTCGACGTGATCCCGAAAAACGTCGACGATTACCTGTCGCACCTCAACGCCTATCCGGGGCAGGACGACGCGCAGAAGCTGGCCAACCCCGTGTGGCACATTCATTCCGGCAATCCGCCGGAGCCGCAGGGTGCGCTCAGCTACAACATCCTGCTCAACCTGGCCGGTGTCTGCGGGACCGAGGACAAGGCCGTGCTGTGGCACTTCATTTCGCGCTACCGCCCGGACCTGACGCCGGAAAACGCGCCGTTCCTGGACGGCTTGGTCGCCACGGCGATCGGCTACTATCGGGACTTCATCAAGCCGGGCAAAACCTACCGCGCCCCGACCGAGGCCGAACAGGCCGCCCTGGGCGAACTGGCCGAGGCGCTGCGCGGCATGGATGCCGCCGCCTCCGCCGAGGATTTGCAGACGGAAGTCTACGAAGTCGGCAAACGCCACGGCTTCGAAAACCTGCGCGATTGGTTCAAGGCGCTTTATGAAATCCTGCTGGGCCAGTCCCAGGGCCCGCGCATGGGCTCGTTCATCGCCCTCTACGGCGTCGCCGAAACGGTCGCCCTGATCGAAAAGGCGCTGGCGGGCGAGGACCTGGCGGCCAGCGCTTAGTCACTCTTCAACCGGCGTCACGGTTTAGTCATCCGTACCGTTCTAGGGTGTAAATCCCGTTTTTGGCTCTTACTTTGCTGATCACAAAGTATGGCAACGCACCTTTGTTGGCGACGGAAGTGCTCGCCATGCCGGATGTGTTGCCGACTGAAAGGCCGATTGATGGGTCGGCTAGGCCGAAAATGCTGACCGGATCTGCGGATTTCGCGATGACGTGCGCATTCGCATGGCGTGCGCCTGAAACGAAGGCAGAGAACGAATTGACCCTGTAGATTTGTGTGATCACCACCCATTCGGGGTTCCAGGAAACTTTTCCGTCACGTTGTGCCGCAAGGATTTTCTCAAGAAGGGGATCGATAGCCACTCGTTCGATCAACCCGCCATGCGATTCAAAGGCGATGCTGTGCTTTTTCGAAAAGCCCAACGTTGCTGAAGCAGG
>CAXGUG010000110.1:0-11502 GCA_964012715.1 uncultured Rhodospirillaceae bacterium
CGCCGTGTTCTTCACCTGCGGTGATGCCGAGCAATCCCATCGCCCCCAATTCGGGCCAAAGGTCGCGCGGGAATGCGTTGGTCTGGTCGATTTCGGCGGCGCGGGGCGCGATGCGGTCCTGCGCGAAGCGATGCACCGTGTCGCGCAACGCCGATATTTCGTCGCCCAGCGCAAAGGTCATGCCGGTCGTGAACATGCGGATCCTCCCAGGAACAGGGAAGCGATTATCCCGGTCCGGCGGTCCCGGCACAAGGGCGCGGCGTTGACGTAAGGGAAGCCGGGCCGGGAGGCCTTCACCGGAAATTCAATTGCCGGAACGCCGCCCGCCGGTCACAAGTAAGGAAGAAACTGCGGATAGAATTTGGAGACATCCCATGACCATCGAACATCTGAACTCGGGCGAAATTCTCAGTCAGGCCACGGCGACGGATACCACCGTTTACCTGTGCGGCCTGACCGGCGGCGATATTTCGAAGGATATCCAGGGCCAGACCCGCGACACCCTGGCCAAGATCGACGCCTGCCTGGCTCATTTCGGCACGGACAAATCGAAGATCCTGTCGGCCACGATTTATCTGGACGACCTGCGCCGCAAACCGGCGATGAACGAGGTCTGGAAGGAATGGCTGGGCGATCTGAAGCGTCCGGCCCGCGCCTGCATCGGCGTGCAGCTTGAAATGGGCACGCAGGTCGAGATCATGATCACCGCCGCGCGCTGATCACTTTATGCTAACTGCCGCGATTAATGGAGGCGTCCGCCCATGGGGCGGGCGTCTCGCGCGGCGATCGCGGCGGCGACCCGCCGCCAAGTATCCGCGCCATCCCGATCCCCGGCCAATTCCAACTCGTGCAGGCGGCGATTCGCCTCCGACAACGCGGATTCGCCAAAACGCAGGATGAAACGGCGGACGGTTTCGTTCAAATTCATGGTCCTGCCTTCGTTCGGCTGCCCGGATAAATATTCCGGCGCGGACATTCGTTCGGATATATCGCGAACTTGGGCATTATAGCGCGTTTATCGGTCTAGCGTTTTGACCATCATCAATTACAAAAAAGCGCATATGCCTGACACTCCGCAAAGTGGGGTGCCGTGTTCGGCACGCAGATGTGGGGAGTGTCATGACGAACATCATTCATGGAAATCTTCCTGCCCATGGTGGCGAGTGGGCGGCGTTGTGCGAAGAGAGAGCTGCGCAGGTGCGTGATGCCTGCCGCGTGCGAAACTTTCTGCCCGGTGAGCCGATCTACTACGAAGGCGACCAGCCTGCGGGGGTTTATTGCCTGACGGAAGGGCTTGTCGGAATTCGCAAGACCGATGCCGGCGGCGATTCCATGCTGTTGCGGCTGGTTCGTCCGGGGCAGACGTTCGGCTATCGGGCATTGCTGATGAACGAAGCCCATGGCGTCGGCGCCGAGGCGTTGAAGGAATCGCGCGTTTGTCACGTTCCCGCAGCGACGGTTAATCGCCTGATGGCCGAGGACCCGACCCTGACGGCCGCCTTCTTCCGCTATTTGGCCCGCGAAATGGAAGAGGCCGAAAACAAGGTCATGGAGACGATGAAGGCATCGTCGCGCATTCGGTTCCTGCGCTTGCTGCTGCTGCTCTGCGTCGATGGCCGCGACGGCGATTGCGACGGCGAGGTCCATTTGGAGTTGCCGGTGTCGCGCCAGGACATCGCCTCGTTGATCGGGGTTCGTTCGGAGACCATGTCGCGGGTGATCCGCGCGATCGAAGCCGATGGACTTGCCCGTTTCAAGGGGCGCCGGGTGGAAATTCCCGACCCGGAGCGACTGGCGGCCGAGACGGCCGGATCCTTGGCCGCCTGACACACCATTCGTTCGTCGCCCGGAATCAGCCGATCAGGTCGATCAGTTCCCGGGTGACGGCGGTCGTTCCCATATCCCCGCCGAACTCCATGGGCCGCAGGCGGTTTTCCTCGAAGCCCCGCTGCACTGCTTGCTCGATGACGGTCGCCGCATCGGTCAGTCCCTGGTGTCCGCCCATCCGGTCCGACAGATAGTCGAGCATCAAGGCGCCGGATAGTACGGCGGCAAGGGGGTTGGCCTTGTCCTGACCCATGATGTCGGGGGCCGAGCCGTGGGCCGGCTGGAACAAGGCGTGCTCGTTGCCGATCTCCGCGCAAGACGCCATGCCCATGCCGCCGACCAGCCCGCCGGCCAGATCGGACAGGATGTCGCCGAACATGTTTTCCATGACCAGAACGTCGAAATCCCAAGGCCTGCGGATCAGGTCCAGGGCCTGGGCGTCGACGTAGTTGTAGGACACGCCGATATCGGAAAAGGCGGCTTTGCGTTCGTCGAAAATCTTGCGGAAGAACGCCATGGAGCGAAACACGTTGGCTTTGTCGACGCAGGTCACGATGCCTTTCTTGCCCCGGGCTTTGCGTTTTTCGGCCAGCCGGAAAGCGAAGTCGAACAGCTTTTCCGAGGTCGGGCGCGTGATTCGCAGGATGTCCTGAACTTCGTCGTCAGTGGCGACGATCTCGCGTCCCGTGGCGGCGGCGGTATAGAAAAGGCCTTCGGTCGATTCCCGCAGGATCACCAGATCGATGTCCGCGGCACGCGGGTCGGCCAGACGGCGCGGGGTGTTGGGATAGGCTTTGACCGGGCGGACCCCGGCGAACAACTGGAACCGATCCCGCATGCGCAGATGCGGCGAAATCTCCGTGCCGTCGGCATGGCGCACGGCCGGAAGGCCGATCGCGCCCAACAGAATGGCATCGGCCTTGGCCGAGGCATCTTCGTGCCCGGGCGCCATATCCAGGCCGCTTTCCTTGAAATAGGCCGCTCCGGCGGTCAGGTCTTCGCATTCCAGGCGAAAGCCGCCGGTTTTGCCCCGGGCGGCGTCGATCACGGCCAGGGTGGCGTTGGTGACATCGACGCCGATGCCGTCGCCGCGGATCACGGCGATGCTGCAGGTGGTCTCGTTCATTTGCTGTTTCCTCAGGTATTTTTTTATTGGCCCGCCGGTTGGGGCGGGAAAAGCGTTTGCGAAGTCTACTTCAATTCGACCTCGATGAAGGCCATCGGTTCGGTGCCCGCGTTGACGACGTTGTGTTCCACGCCTTCTTCGCGCCGGTAGACTTCGCCCGCGGCGAAGGTCACGGTGCGGCTGCCGCCGCCGGGTTCCTCCAACAACATGGTGCAGGGGGTCAGGGTGGTGATGACGTAGTCCATTTCGTGCCGGTGCCAGCCGGTTTCGGCATCCGGGGCAAAATCGTACCGGGTCACGCGGACGCGTTCGTCCTCAAGCATGGAGGTGGCTTCGGCGGCTGGACGGGTCATGGAGAACTCCTTGCGGGCCCGACGATGCGAGCCGCATTCAGATGGGGGATGGAGCCTCAGCATTTCCGGTTGTTGCTGCAAGCGTCAAGCGCCAATCGGTCTGCGTGAATAAGGCAGACCTTGGCGATGCGGGAAACCTAGGTATTCGGTCTGGAGCGCGGCGGCCCGCCGAAGCCGGGCGGCGGTAGGGGGAGCTCGTACCCCAATTGCCGCAGCATCGGTCCATTGTGTTGTTCGAACAAGGCTTTCAGGTCGTCGGTGAAATAGGGTTCCCATTCGCTGGCCGGGGTAACCCATCGACCATCGACGAGGGCGACCTCCTCACGGCTGGGGACCGACATGGATATAGGCCTGCGCCCCAAAAAGCGCCCCAGGCGCGCGATGGTCGCCGGCAAGTCCGCAACCATGTCTTCATAGCGAATGAACAACGTGTCCCGGCGCTCCCAGGGGTGCCAGGCGGCGACATGTTGCGACCAAGTCCCGAACCGATGGGCGCCGGCGATGACCTGCGCCAATGGAAGGCTCTGGTTTTGAAATTTCCACAGACTGGCGCAAGCCGCGCGCCCGTCCCGCACGATATAGATCGCGGGCAGATCGTCACGCGGCAACTCGTGAGTTTTCAAAAGCGGAAGATTGCCCTGGGGGAAAGCGATGTCGCCGAAAGCGTCGTGCTCGATATGTCCGACGAAACGCTCAAGAGCTTGGTTGCGGCCCAAGTCCGCAGGATAGATGCTGCCGGTTTTCAAGCCGAAGCAATTCAACAGGACCATGCGGAGAAAGGTGTTTCCGCTTCTCGGATAGGATGCAAGATAGATTGGCTCTGAATAGCCCCCAGACGCAGCCATGACGCCTGAAAACCTTGTCCATAAAACCGCTGTCACAGCGGAATAGAGCGATTTAGGGCTGCGGAGATATTCTTGGCAAGATGGATTTTATCGACCCATCCGGAAGGCAGTTGCTGAGCTTAAAGGTTCAAACAAAAATTGATCGTTCCCGCGAGGCGACATGCGGATTTTGTTGTCGAGGGGCCAGTTGACGCGTTAGCTTTTGGAATAACCCTAAAAAAAAGTGGGAACATCCAAATGACTTACTCTTACATCGACGTACGTCCGATTTCCGGCGCTCTGGGAGCCGAGATCGAAGGCGTGGACTTTTCCAAGGATCTGCCGGACGAGGTCATCGCCGAAGTCCGCCATGCTTGGTTGGAACACCTTGTGGTGTTTTTCCGGGATCAGCACATCACGCCGGCGCAGCAACTTGCCGCGGCCAAACGGTTCGGTGATCCGATCGAATATCCCTTTGTTCAAGGTCTGCCGGATTTTCCGGTGATCACGCCGATCGTCAAACTGCCGGACGAGACCATCAACTTCGGCGGTTTGTGGCATACGGATACGACCTATCAGCCGCGCCCGCCCATGGCGACGATGCTGTACGGACTCGAACTGCCGCCGTTCGGCGGCGACACCCTGTTCGCCAATTTGTATCTGGCCTACGAAACTTTGTCGGACGGATTGAAGGAAACGTTGGAGCCGCTGGTCGGTGTGTTCGCATCGAACAAGAAGCGGGTGTCCGATACGCGCGCCGCGCGCGTCGCCGACAGCCCCAAGGAAGACGTCAAGATTCCGAAGATCGCCGAGCATCGGGTTATCCGCGTCCATCCGGAAACAGGCCGGAAGTGCCTGTATGTGAGCCTGGCCCACACGACTCAGTTCAAGGGATGGACGGCGGCGGAGAGCGAGCCGCTGCTGAACTACCTGTTCGAGCATCAGACGCGGCCGGAGTTCACTTGCCGCTTCCGTTGGGAGCCGGGCTCCATCGCGTTGTGGGACAACCGTTGCGCCCTGCACAATCCGATCAACGATTATCATGGCTACAAGCGGGTGTTGCACCGGATCACCTTTGCCGGCGACGCGCCGGTCGGTGCGGTCGATGCAAGCCCCAGCGCCAACGCCGCCTAAGCCCTGATCGGGCCCAGGCGACGAGGCTGGACTTTTTGTTTTCTTAGGCCGGTTTGACGCCGACGATCAGTCGGGTCAGGCCGGGCACCATGTCGTGCTCTTCGACATCGGTGAAGCCGACCTCGGTCATGCGCGCCTTCAACCAGCCGGGTGTGACCGAGCGGGCTTCCGGCGTGAAGGCCATGTGCTGCAACTGCCACAGGGCGGCCATCGGCGGGCCCTGCCGGTCGTCGTCGACCATGAAGTCGTGGACCATCAGTTTGCCGCCGGGGGCCAGGCTCTCGAACGCGTTCTGCACCATGCGCGGCAGTTCCTCGCCGGGAATGCCCGAGAACAGGTAGGACATCAGGATCGCGTCCTGATCGTTCGGCCAGGCGACTTCCAAGGCATTGCCGGGGATGTAGCGGACCCGGTCGACCATCCCGGCGTCGGTGATGAAACGCCAGCCCAACTCGGACACGTTGGGGAAGTCGATGATCGTGGATGCCAGATCGGGATTGGCTTCGAGCAGGCGAATGGTCATCGCGCCCGTGCCGCCGGCGACGTCCAACAGGTTCTTGGCGCCGCTCAGGTCGACCAGACGGGCCAGTGTCTTGCCCGGGCCAAGCGATCCGGCGTGCTGGGCTTCGGAATAAAGCACGGCCTGTTTCGGGTCGGCCATCCAGTGCTGGTAGCTATCGACCGCGTCGGGATCGAGCGAGCCGTCCATCACGTCGTTCAATTGCTGAAGGAACGGGTACATCTGGCGATCGATCTGATAGCGCAGATAATCCCCGAAATCGTATTTTGCGCCACGGGCCAAGAAGGCTTCTGCGCCCGGGGAATTGGAATAGGTCTCGTTGTCTCGCTCGACCAGGCCGACGCTGGTCAGCGCGGTCATCAGGGTCGTAATCCGATTGGATGGGGTTTCGGTTTCTTTGGCGATTTCGACCGCGGTTTTGGGGCCGTCCGCGAGCACCGTGAAGACATCCACGTGCAGTCCGGCGAACAAGGCTTTTGAGGCCATGAAGCCGAATGCCAGTTGAGATACGTCTTCAGCAGTTTGCACTAAGCGTCCGTCCATGAGGCGCCTTCTCCAGTTCTGATTGTAGGTCGGTGATTCGGAGGCACCCTAACATGCCTGCCCGGAATGTCCAAAAACGGCCCGGAAACCCCTTTCAAGGGTGAAAACAAGACCGAATATATTAGATTACGCGCACTTAAAGGAATTGACGGGCCTAGGGGATTTGTGCCCCTAGTATCACGTGGTCGCGCCTGGGGAGAGGGGGCGTGACGACCGGGGGCGGAAACGAACTCTGAGGTTTGTTGAAAACCTTGGGCGGCAGGAGAACGCCCTAATGAACCTGACGACTGGTGTGATGTTGGCCTGTGGTGCGACCGGCGCGGTGCTTGCCGTGATGGCCGTTGCCGGGTTGTCGAGCGATTTCCAAGGCGTGGGGAGCACCCGGCCGGAAACGTTTCAATCGCCTATGGCTGTGACGCTTCCGCCGATTCCGGTTCGTATTTCGGGTATGCCCGCGGGCACCCGCCTGTCGTTGCGCCTCACGGTTCCTGGTGCGGGAGAGAAAAAGTTCATCTGTGAACGTTTGTCGATCCTGCGCTCCGTCGCGGCGCGGCTACTGAACGAGCGTTTGGGAAATGCACCAAGCGGCGGCGCCCTGCCGGTCAATATCGACCTGTCCATGCGCAGCCACATCGCCGGGGTCGTCGGCGACCGCATGATCGAACGAGTCGAGGTGACAATCATTCCCTTGGGTGCGGAAGCACCGGCGAGCAACTGCGGTGGGTTGGCTTCTGGCGGTTAGGCCCCGGTCTTGCGATACGGTGTCAGGAAATCGCGGAAGCGGCGCGCGACTTCGGGCGGTTTGACCGTCGGGCGGCCCAATTCCTTCATCGATCCGGGCGCGATCTTCATATGAATCAGATGCGGGCCTGGGTTCTGCAGGGCCTCGGTGACGGCGGTCTTGAGGCTGGCCAAGTCATCGACTTCCCACCCCATGGCGTAGCCGCAAGCCTGGGCGACGCGGGCGAAACGCACCGCGGGGGCGGTCGTCGGTTGACCGCCGGTGGAATCATAGGTGCCGTTGTCGAACACCATGTGGATCAGGTTGTTCGGCGCCATCGAGCCGATGGTCGCCATGGAGCCGAGCTTCATCAACGCCGCCCCATCGCCGTCAAACACCACGATCGGGCTGTCCACGTTCAGGGCCGCGCCTAAGCCCATGCCCGCGGCCCCGCCCATGGAGCCGACTTGATATAGATGCTGCGCGCGGTCTTCGATGGTGAACAGTTCGCGCCCGCATTTGCCGGTCGTGGCGATGATGCCCGCGTTGTCGGGCAGGGCCTCCAGCACGGCTTCCATCGCCTTCATCCGCCCCGGCAGGTCGCCGCCCGTGAAGCGGTCGTGGACCGGGCCCATTTCGGGGGCGGGCATGGGTGTGGCGTCCAGGCCGTCGTCCTTGACGCTGCCCTTTTCCATAATGAAGGCAAAGGGCAGGCCTTCGGCTTCCATATAGCTCATGGCGACGTTCAGGGCCGGGACAACCGCCGCTCCGTCGGTCGGGAACGGCAGGTGCGGCACGCGGATCACGTCCAAGAGGTCAGGCGTGATCTCGCCCATCACTTCGTGCTGGGGTTCGTCCTTCAGCCCCGGCGCACCACGCCATGTAGTGACGACCAGCGACGGGATGCGGAACGGATGGTTGAGCGATGTCAGCGGATTGACCGCGTTGCCCAGGCCGGAGTTCTGGAACATCACCACGGTTTCCCGACCGGCCAGCCAAGCGCCCGAGGCGATGGCCACGGCTTCGCCCTCGCTGGCGGCGGGAACGTAGTCAAGCCGTGCATTGCCGCCGTCGCTTCCCGATCCCGCGCCGCCGACGACCCGGTTGATCAGGGGTGTCAGGAACGAGCAGGGCACGCCTGTAAAGAAGTCGTAGCCCCGCGCGCGCAGCGGAGTCAGGAAATCGTCGGCGTCAATCATGGCGGGCTCCCAGAGGGACTGGATTGGTTGGACTGGATCAGATCAGCTGTAAACGTGGATTACAGGAACAGCTTCGCCTGGTCCAGATCGGCTGCCTGATCGATGTCCATCCATTGGCCCGCCACATAGGCGACGGAAACCTCGTGCCCCTTGGCGACCAGGCGGGAGAACAAATCGGGCAGGCCCGCGTTGTTCAGTCCCTCCGCCTGCATGGCGTCGATTTCGGCCCGCAGGATTTCGGCACCCTTGGCGGTGACGCGGGCCAGGCCGACCCATTCGCCGTTGATCGCGCTTTCGGCCAGGTCCGGGCCCATGCGCTTCAGGGTCACGGGTTGTTCTTCGTCCATGAAATCGGCGGCGAAGGGCAGGGAGCATTCGGCGAAATCGCGGACCCAGACCGGCTCGGCCGCGTCGCTTTGGTGTTCGTCGCTGCGGGCTTTCCACTGGCCGTCGACCACGACGACGATGTCGCCCGCGGTTTCCGTCAGCTTGTCCAACAGGTGATGGCGGAACAGGATGTCGCCATAAGCGATCACGCAGTCGCCCTGGATGTCGTTCTTGGCGCAGGCCAGGCTGCCCAGTTCGCCCGACTTTTCATAGAAGTCGTTATCGACCGTCTGAATACCCGGCAGGTTGATCATATGCTTGGCATAGCCGCGCACCACGGTGATGTCGCGCACGCCGGACTGCTTCAACGTGTCGGTCAGGCGCGCCAGCAGCGGACGGCCGCGCACGTCGATCATGCATTTCGGGCGGTCGGCGGTCAGTTCGCCCAGGGCCTGGCCGCGCGATGCCGCCAGGATCACGGCGCGCGGGGCTTCGGTCTTGGGCAGGTAGCGCTTTTCGGCCTGCTTCAGCTCGGCATTGCCTTGAATGTCGAAGACTTCCGAGACCGAGACGATTTCCGGCTCGACCCCGGCCAGGCTTTCTTCGCGCAGGATGCGGGCCGTGGTTTCACGCATCGCGGTGATCGCCGCGCGCATGTTGTGGTTGGCCCAGATCGCCAGCGAGACACCAGCCTTGCGGAATTCGTCGGTCGGCGTGGCGTAGTACTTGGTCGGCACGATCACCACGGGCACGCGGTTGTCCCATTGGCGCATGAATTCCATGATCTCGTCGGCGGTCGCCAGCTTGGAATGGCACAGCACGGCGTCGGCCCCGGCCTCGGCATAGGCATGGGCCCGGTCGAGCGCTTCGTTCAGGCCGCGCCCGGCGATGAAGGCTTCGAGCCGCGCCACGATGTTAAAGTCGGGGTCGGTCTGGCTGTCCTTGCCGGCCTTGATCTTGCCCGCGAACTCGTCCTTGTCGGCCAGCGGTTGCCCTTCGCCGATGAACGAGTTGGTCTTGGGGAACAGTTTGTCCTCGATGCAGATGCCGGCGATGCCACGCTGGCAGAACTTGGTCACCGCGCGGCGCATGTTGTTGAAGTTGCCCCAGCCGGTGTCGCCGTCGACCAGGATCGGGATCGAGGTCGCGTCGGCCATGAATTCCAGAACCTCCAGGATCTGCGTCCATGAAGCTTCGTTGTTGTCGCGCACGCCCAACGCCGCCGACATCGACAGGCCCGACGCCCAAATGCCCTTGAACCCGGCTTCCTCGACGATCTTCGCCGACAGGCCGTTGTGGGCCTCCATGATGAATTCCAGTTCCGGCGAGGTCAGCATGCGGCGCAGCTGTCCGGCTTTGGTCAGGGTTTGGGTATCGGCGGGGCGGGGATTGGAATTGATCATGATTTCTCCGAAGGGGCGATTGGAACAGCACGTCGCGCCGCAGAAGATGCGGAAGTGCGAATAATAGGGTGAGGCGATAGCTGGTATTGGTTGGTTCGATACATATGCCTTTCGCCACGCGATCACAACAAATTTGTCATCGCATCGTCATGGAGCGTCGAAGCGCCGACACTCGGTCGGGCCAAGGCGGAAACATTTGAAAAAAAGACCGAATTTTCCGATGGACTTGTATGGTCAAGTTTTATGCAAAATTGTTCATCTGCATAATTGATGAGCATCAATTTTGGGCGAATTGATATCACACCGTATCGAGTGTGATATTATAACTATCTGATAAATAACTAAAAAAACAGATTTGCACGGCCCTGTGCAAATTGGCACGCCGCTTGCCATTAGTCTGCCGCAATGCAGCAACAATCCCTTATTTGGAGGCGATAATTATGAAAACGTATTTCCGGGGGGCAGTGGCGGCCATCGCCCTGACAGCGGCCGCGATGACGAGCACCGTCGCGCAGGCCGCCGACACCATCAAAGTCGGCATTCTTCACTCTCTTTCCGGCACCATGGCGATCAGCGAAACCACGCTGAAAGACGTCATGTTGATGCTGATCGACGAGCAGAACAAGAAAGGCGGCCTGCTCGGCAAGAAGCTTGAGCCCGTGGTCGTCGACCCCGCATCCAACTGGCCGCTGTTCGCCGAAAAGGCGCGCGAGCTGATCGAAGTCAAAAAAGTCGACGTGGTTTTCGGCTGCTGGACCTCGGTGTCCCGTAAATCGGTTCTGCCGGTGTTCGAGGAACTGAATTCGGTTCTGTTCTACCCGGTGCAGTACGAAGGCGAGGAAAGCCAGCGCAACGTGTTCTACACGGGTGCGGCACCGAACCAACAGGCCATCCCTGCGGTTGATTACCTGGCCCAACAGGAAGGCGTGAAGCGCTGGGTCCTGGCCGGGACCGACTATGTCTATCCGCGCACGACCAACAAGATCCTTGAGACCTATCTGAAGGATCAGCTGGGCGTGGCCGCCGACGACATCATGATCAACTACACGCCGTTCGGTCATTCCGATTGGCAGACCATCGTCGCCGACATCAAGAAGTTCGGCTCCGCCGGTAAGAAGACCGCCGTGGTTTCGACCATCAACGGCGACGCCAACGTTCCTTTCTATAAGGAACTGGCCAACCAGGGCATCAAGGCCGAAGACATTCCGGTCGTCGCGTTCTCGGTCGGTGAAGAAGAACTGGCCGGTCTGGACACCGGTCCTCTGGTCGGTCACCTGGCTGCCTGGAACTACTTCATGTCCGCCAACACGCCGGAAAACGCCGACTTCATCAAGAAGTGGAAGACCTTCATCAAAAATCCGAAGCGCGTCACCAACGATCCGATGGAAGCGCACTACATCGGCTTCAACATGTGGGTCAAAGCGGCTGAAATCGCCGGTACGACCAAGCCGGACGCCGTCATCGACGCGATCGTCGGCGTGACCGTCCCCAACCTGACGGGCGGCTATTCGGCCATGATGCCGAA
>CAXGUG010000111.1:0-11353 GCA_964012715.1 uncultured Rhodospirillaceae bacterium
TGGTCGAACGGGGCTGGGGCCGGATCGTCAACTTCGCCGGGATGAACGCGATCCACGGTTATAACGGCCGCGCCCATGTCAGCGTGTCCAAGCACGGCTCCTGGGGCCTGACCAAGGCCTTGGGCAAGGAATTCGGCCCCAAGGGCATCACCACCAACATCATCTCGTCCGGGCCGATCGGCGGCGACCACAAGGACCCGGCCATGGCCGAACATATCGCCCATATGAAAGCCCGTGTGCCGCTTGGCCGCCTGGGCACGCCCGAGGAAATCGCCGGAATGATCTCGTATCTGGTTTCCGACCGGGGCGGCTTCATGAACGGCCAGCTGATCCAAATCAACGGCGGCACCGAGACCTGAGCCGGATAGCATCGCCGCCGCATTTTTGCTAAGCATTACCGGTACTTGGCGAAGATGAGGCGGCGATGACGCTGACCCGACGACTTCCACTCTGTTTGCTGACCGCCTGGGCGGCGGGATTTGCCGCGTCCGCATCGGCACAAACGACGGATTGCGGCGATCAGGGCCTGCCCCCCGCCATGCGGGCCTTCGCCTGTACCGAAGTCCTGTCCCAAGGGTCCGTTACGGACCCCGAAGTCCTGGCCGAGTTGTTCACCAACCGCGCCGAAGCCTTGCTCGAACAGGGATTTCTGGACAAGGCGCTCAGCGATCTGAATAGCGCCGTCCGGCTGGCCCCCAGGCGCAAGCGGGTTCACTTCCTACGGGCGCGTCTCAACCACACCGCTGGCCGCGACGACATTGCCTTGGGCGACGTCGATGAAGGTCTCGCCCTCGCCCCACGCGATACCGACGCCTTGGCGTTGAAGGCCCGAATCCTCAACGGCCTGCGGAGATACGCCGATGCCGCAGAAGCCGCCTCGCGCGCGCTTGATATCGACCGGCGGCATTTGACCGCCTTGACGCAGCGAGGCTGGGCCAACCTGCAGCTTGAGCAGTACCAGTTGGCGCGCGCTGACTTGAACGCCGCCATCGAAATCGCACCCGACGACGGCGAAGCCCTGGATGCCCGGGGAACCTTGCTGCGGCAAATGGGGCTCTACAATCTGGCGCTCGCGGACCTGGACCGCGCGATCCGTAACCTACGCCGACCCCGCCACAGTTTCCGCGAACGCGGCCTGGTCCATATGGCGATGGACGATTACGACCTGGCCGCCGCCGACTTTTCCGAAGCCCTAACGATGGCGCCCGGCGATCCCGACCTGTTGCACCTGCGCGGGCGCGCCCATCTTGAGGGCGGGCGCCTGACCGATGCCCGCGCCGACCTGTCGGCTTCGCTCGAAGAGGATCGCCAGGTCTCCGGCACCTGGGCCGACCGGGCCAAGGCCTTCTGGCGCATGGGGCACCTGCAATTGGCGTTGGACGATGCCGATCAGGCGATCGCCCTTGCCCCCAAAGACGCGGACGCATTCATTCTGCGGGCTCGCATCCGCCTCAGCCGAAACGAAGTCGGCATCGCCCTGGACGACCTGGGCGCCGCCATCGACAACGCACCGCATAACGCCACGGCGCGGTTCCTGCGGGCCGAACAGAATTTCGGATTGGAGAAATACGCCGCCGTGGTCGACGACATGAATGCCGTCGTGCGCGACGACCCGTTCCAGACGGCGGCGCTGGTGCGCCGGGGCGAAGCCTATTTCCGCCTGGGTGAGCCGCATCACGCCATTCAGTCCATGACCTCGGCGCTTGAACTGGCCCCAGAAAACGGCACGGCGCGGCTGATCCGCGCCATGGCCTACAAGAACCTGGACCAGAGCAAACGCGCTCTGACGGACCTGGATCATGTCTTGGTCAATGATCCGGCGAACCCGACGGCCTTGGATCTACGTGCAGCCCTGCATGCCGCCGCGGGCCGCCCCGCTGCGGCCCGACAGGACCTGACGCGGCTGTTGCAGTTGCAGCCGCACAACACGGCCCTGCTGCGTCGCCGGGCGAGCGCGGCCTTGGCCCTGGATGACGGCCGAGACGCGATCGCGGATTTGACCCTGGTCCTGTCCAAGACCCCGGGCGACGTGCCGGCCTTGCTCGTGCGCGGCAAGGCCTATCTCGCGGCGGGCGATGCCAATGCCGCGATCGACGACGCCACGGCGGCGATTGCCCAAGGCGGCGGTGGAGAAACGGATGTCGAAGCCTTGATCCTGCGCGGCCGGGCCTATCGTCAGCTGAGCCGCATCGACGCCGCGGTCGCCGATTTCGAACTCGCCCAACGCAAACAGCCCTATCAGGCCGAGGCCCTCCGGGAAAAGGCCCGCACGCTGTTGTATGGCGGGCGTTGGGGCGAGGCTTCAGCGGCTTATGAACGCTTGGCCCCGCTCGCCCCCGGCACCGCAGAACCCTACGGCGTCTTGGCGTTCCTTCACCTACGCACGGGGGACCTGACCGGCGCGGCGCTGGATGTGACGCATGGCCGCGCCGTGGCACCAAAGGATACCTGGCTGCGCGCGTTGGAGGCCGATCTGTTGGCCCGTCAGGGTAAAACCGACCTGGCGATCAAGGCCGTGACGGCCCTGATTTCCGACGGCGGGGCAACGTCGGTGGCGCTCCGTATTCGCGGGTTCGCCCATCTGGCCGCCAAACGGTTGGAAGATGCCTTGGCCGACTTTACCCAGGCGACAGAAATCAACCCCGGCGACGCCGCTGCCTGGGCCGGACGCGCCGAGACGGAAAAGAACCTGCGTCAGTACGAAGACGCCATTCGCCACTATACCCGCGCCGTCGAGATCGATGGCAGCTTCGCCGAGGCATACCTGGCGCGCAGCATGGCGCGGGCCAGCGTTTCCGAGCGGGAAGCCGCCGAGCAGGACCAAACAGAAGCTTTGCGCATTGACCCGGGCCTTCAGTCGGTCGTAGACAATCCCGGCGGCTGGCGGCTTGAAAACCGGCTGAGCCTCGCCGACCTGCCCTATTCCTGACCCCAGCCTTCGACCCTCACTTTCGGACCTGAAACATGGACGCAGAACAGCAATTCCAGGCCGCAGCGCAGCGCTATAAATCGGGCGATTTCGCCGGAGCCGAGTCTTGCCTGGAACCCGTGGTTCAGGCCCTGCCGGGGAATCCGAACGTCCTGCATCTACTGTCCCTGGCCCGCCTGCAACAAGGCAAGGCCGACGCCGCCGCCGACAGCTTGAAGGCCTTGACCGAAGTCGCGCCGAATTCCGCCGACGCCCACGACCTTTTGGGGGTCGCTTTGCGCCAGGCCGGTCGAGTCAACGCGGCCCTGCGGCATTTTCGCCGCGCCCTGGAACTCAATCCCGATTCCGCCGACACCCATTACAATCTGGGCAACGCTTACCGTGACGACCGCCAGGTCGAGCGCTCCATCGCCCATTACAAAAAGGCCGTCGAACTGGCTCCCGACAACGCCAACGCCTATTTCAACCTGGGCCAGGCCTTTATGAACCGGAATGACTTCGCCCAGGCGGCGCAAGCCTTTCAGCAGGTCGTCCGCCTATCCCCGCAAGATGCCGAAACCCAGGAACTGTTGGCGAATGCCGCCTACGGCGCCCGCTCCTTCGCCGTTGCCCGCAAGGCCTGCGAAGACGCCCTGGCGCTGATGCCGCAAAACGAAACGATGCTGTTTCGTCATGCGCAATGCGCCGCCCAAATGGGGGACTTCGAAGCGGCGGTCGCCAGCCTGGACAAAGCCCTGGTGACCCTTCCCCATGACATCGAACTGCTGCAGACCAAAGCCGCCCTGTTGCGGGCCATGGGCGATGCCGAAGGCGCCTTGGACCTTTACCGTAAGGCGGTCGAAGCACCCCCCGAAGACACCGGGAACCGTGCGGAACTCGGCCGGTTGTTGGAGCGGATGAACAGACTGGAGGATGCGCGGGACGCCATCGCCCCCGGCTTGGCGGCCGCGCCCGGCGACCCTGCCCTCAATCTGGTCGCCGCCCGACTTGAACGCAGGGCCGGAGAGGAGCGCCAAGCCCTTGAACGTCTGACGGCGCTGGACCCGGCCTTGATCGAAGCCTCACCGGCACAGGGTGAAATCGGTTTTGAATTGGGCACGTTGTACGACCGTATCGACCGGCCCGGCGACGCGGTCGAGCAGTTCGAAAAAGGGAACGCCTATCTGGCCCGGGACGAAGGCTTGGCCGAGATGTACCGCGCCCAATCGCGTGCCTACCTCGACGGGCTGCACAAAGCCTTTGAGCCCCTGGCTGACGCGCCTGCACCCCAGACCGCGATCGCGGACGACAGCGCAGCACCCGTTTTTCTGGTTGGGTTCCCTCGCTCCGGCACGACCCTGTTGGATCAGGTCATGGATGCGCACCCGGGCATCCAGGTGCTGGAGGAACAGGCAACCCTGTCCGCGGTGCGCGACCATCTGCTGGCGAAAGGCGACGGCTTCCCCGCCAATTTGTTCGACATTCCCGAAAGCGAATTCGCCGCCCTGCGAGACGTCTATTTCCAGGCCGTCGACCGGGTGATCGACCGCGACCCCACCGCCCGGCTGGTCGATAAACTGCCGCTCAATATCATGGACGCCGGGCTGATCCACCGCCTGTTCCCGTCGGCGCGCTTCATCCTGGCCCTGCGCCACCCCTGCGATGTCTGCCTGAGCTGCTTCATGCAGCCGTTCGAATTGAACCCTGGGATGGTTCACTTCACACGTCTGGACGACACGGTGAAGTTCTATGAAGAGGTCATGAGCCTGTGGCAGACCCAGCGCGAGGTCTTGAACCTTAGCGTTCATCAGGTTCGCTACGAGGATTTGGTGACAGGTCTGGAGCCGGTCGCCCGTGGGTTGCTGGAATTCCTGGGCGTGCCTTGGGACGATAAGGTTCTCGACCCGACCGGGCATGCCCGGTCCCAGGGTTTCATCGGCACCAACAGCTATCATCAGGTCGTCCAGGAAGTGAACACCAAGGCCGTCGACCGCTGGCGCAAGTATGAGATCCATATGGCGCCGCATTTGCTGCGGCTACGCCCGTTCATCAAGGCTTTCGGCTACGACAACGCATAAAACGGCATGAAAATGCTGGTCTTTGCGGGGATGAACCCCCAAATTAAGACATTCATTCAGTGGGAGGGGCAACGCAGCCCGGCACCGTGGGGCAAGCGCCCGGCGGGCATTGGTTCAATTGGAACCGCACCTTGGGGAATTCTGTAAGCATGCGCAAATATCTGACCATCGACTTGTCCACCCATTCGGTCACGACCGAGGAACTGACCGGCGAGGCCCTGGCCCGCGCCGGCCGCTATCACATCGCCAAGACCCTGGTCGACCGGGGCCTGGCCGAGATCGATCCCCTAGGGCCGGACAATCCGCTGATCTTTTCCGCTGGACCGTTCGCGGGCACCAACTTCTCCAATGGCAACCGTATCAGCGTCGGCTGCAAAAGCCCGCTGACCGGCGGGGTCAAGGAATCCAACGGCGGCGGCACCATGGCCTTCGCCATGGGCCAGTTGGGCATTGCCGGGATTACCCTGGAAAACCAGTCCGATGACTGGGTCATCATCCGCATCCCGTTGGAAGGCGAGATCACGTTCGAAGACGCCACCCCCTATCTGGGCCAGGGCGTGTTCGAAACCGCCAAGCTTTTGTTCGAAAAATACGGCGACAAGGTCAGCCTGGGCATTTGCAGCCCGGTCGGCGAATACGGCGGGTTGATTTCCGGCATCGTGTTCACCGACCCCGAAGGCCGCCCGACGCGCATTTCGGCGCGCGGCGGCGTGGGCGCGGTCATGGGCTCGAAGAAGGTCAAGGCGATCGTCTGCGACAAGAACAAGATGCCCGAATTCCATGAGCGCAAGAAGCTCATGCAGTCGATCAAGACCTACGGCGGCATGATCCGCGAAGACCCGGCGACACAGAACCTGGGCGCGCGCGGCACGGCCTTGGTCGCCGACGTGATCAACCACTTGGGCGGCTTGCCGGTGCGCAACTTCACCTCGGGCCAGTTGGTCGATACGGCCAAGGAACGCCTGAAGATGGGCGGCGACTACATCCGCGAACAGAACCTGGAACGCGGCGGTGAAACCACCCATGCCTGCATGCCCGGCTGCATGATCAAATGCTCCAACGTCTATGCGGACGAGAACGGCAACGAATTGGTCGCGCCCCTGGAATACGAGACCATTGGCCTGCTCGGCACCAACTGCGGGCTGACCCATCCGGATCAGGTGGCGCGGATCAACGCCGTCGCCAACGACCTGGCCATCGACACCATCGAAACCGGCGCCATGCTGGGGGCCTTGATGCACGACGGACAGGCCGAATGGGGCGATGAGAACTTCATGCTCGAAGCCCTGGCCGACATGCGCGAAGGCAACGAACGCGGTCGCCTGCTGGCCCAGGGCACGGCCCGCGTGGCCGAGCACTTCAACATCGACCATGTGCCGGTGATCAAGAAGCAGTCGATCAGCGCCTACGATCCGCGCGTCGTCGAAGTAACCGGCATTTCCATGATGCTGACGGCGCAAGGCGCCGACCACACGGCGGGGAACCTGCCGACGTTCGAATGCACCGGCAAGTCGACGGAAGAACTGACCCTGGAAAGCCTGAAGATTCAGGCCAAATGCGCGGCGGTGGACTCCCTTGGCATTTGCGTGTTCGGGCGGTCGGTGACCAACATCAACCCGGACCTGATCGTGACCGCGATCAACGACGCCGTGGGAACGGAATTCCAGCCGGAATTCTTCGACCGTCTGGGCAAGGAAACCCTGGTCTTGGAGGAAACCTTCAACAAAGCCGCAGGTTTCAGCACCGAAGACGACGAACTGCCCTCGTTCTTCTATCAGGAGCCCCTGGCCCCGACCATGAAGATGGCCCGCCACCATTCCCAGGAAGTGAACGAAATTCGGGATCGCTGGCTGGCCGAGTAACGGATTGGCCCGCTCATGAGCTGGCAACCGACCGAAGACCCGCAATGCACGGGCGACGAGGCGACCGGTCCCGTCGCCCTGGTCATCACGCCGAAGGAACATGATATCGGCGGTTTGGTCGTGCGTCGGACGTTGCCGAACCGCGACCGACGCTCGGTCGGGCCGTTCGTATTCTTCGACCAGATGGGCCCCGCCGTTTTCGCCCCGGGCCAAGGCATCGACGTCCGCCCGCATCCACACATCGGATTGGCGACCATTACCTACCTGTACGATGGCGCCATCGGGCACAAGGATAGCCTGGGTTTCGATCTGGCCATCCGCCCGGGCGAGGTCAATTGGATGACCGCCGGCCGCGGCATTGTGCATTCGGAACGCACGCCCGATGCCGAACGGCAGGCCGGCGGCCCCTTGTTCGGCCTACAGGCCTGGGTCGCCCTGCCCATCGCCGATGAAGAAACGGACCCGGCATTCGTTCATTACCCGGCCAGCGATATTCCCCGCTGGACCGAAGGCGGTGCCGAGATCGCGCTGATCGCGGGCACCCTTTCGGGCCGGACCTCGCCGGTTACCTTCTTTTCCCCGATCGTCTATGCGGATGTCCGCCTGCCGGAAGGTGCGACCTTTACCTTGCCTGCCGACCACGCCGAGCGCGCGGCCCATATCGCCGAGGGCATTGTCCGCATCGACGACGAAACCTATCAGGCAGGACAAACGGTGGTGTTCAACGAGGGCTCAGTCGTTTCCCTAAACGCCATCGCATCGTCCAAGGTCATGATCCTAGGCGGCGCGCCCTTGGACACCGCGCCCGACGCCCGCCCCAATCAACCCCGGCAGATGTTTTGGAACTTTGTGTCCCATTCCAGGGACCGCATCGACCAAGCCAAGGACGATTGGAAAAACGGACGTTTCGCCAAGGTTCCGGGCGACGACGAATTCATTCCCCTGCCGGATTAGACCTGATCTGCGGTGGCCTTAGGCTTCGCCCTTGGCCAACTTACCGAGCGGCATGTCCAAACTGTCATGGACGTTCTGAAACGAGCTCTCCATACGGTCGAGCACACCGTCCAAGGCATGCAGGTTCCCCTGCAGCGACTTAACGGCCTGGTGTTGTTCGGAAACCGCCTGGGCCAGATCGCGGCTGGCTTTGCGAAGGCGTTCGTAAGCCGACATTTTCGGCGCCGTCTGCTGGGAGGGATAGGTGATGATAGTGGTCATTTTCATGTCCTCTTATCCGTCTTACCAAGTCCACGCGCAGCCACTCGCCCGGAGCAATTCAGTCAGTATCACTTACCCATTATGACGACTGACCTGACACCAAGGTGACAGTTCCAAACTTAATTGAGAATAAAAGGCAGTCTAACGCCTGCGGCTTTCCGACCAGACGTTCAGAAAGTTTCCGGCGCAGATCATCGCCGCGCCGCCCAGCACCCAGGGGTCCAGGGCCTCGCCGTAGAACAGCAACCCCGCCACGGCGATCAGCGGCAGGCGCAGAAATTCCATCGGCACCACCACGACGGCATCAACCAAGGAAAACGCCCGCGCCAGGCAGTAGTGGGCGGTCAGGGCCGTGACGCTGACCAGACCGATCCACGGCCACATCGCCGAGGTCGGCGTGAACCAGTCGAACAAGGACGGGATCAGGCCCAACGGCAACTGGATCAGGCACATATAGAACACGATCGCCAGGGGCGTTTCCGTGCGCGTCAGCTTCTTGGTCAGGACATAGGCAAAGGCATAGCCGACGGCCGCGACCAGAACCGCCAAGGCAGCCGGGCTGATGGGCACGACGCCGGGTCGGACGACGATCAGAATACCGGTGAACCCGATCGCCACCGCCAGGGCCCGGCGCGGCGTGATGGATTCCCCCAATAGCAAGGGAGCCAAAAGTGCCGCCCAAATCGGGGTCGTGAACTCCAAGGCGAAAACCTGGGCCAGCGGCAACAGCGAAATGCCGTAGAACCAACCGTACTGACCCGTGTAATGGGCAATGTTCCGCAGGATCTGAAGGCCCGGACGCTGGGTCCGCAGGTGATGCCACCCCGCCCGCCAGATCACGACCAGGATCACCGCCAGACCGACGATGCTGCGGAAAAACAGGATTTGCAGCGTCGATAGCTCGGCCGAGAGTTCCCGGCCCGCAATCGCCATGCATGCCAGGGACGTCAGCGTCCCCAGCATCCATAGGGCGGCCTTTAAAATAGGCGGCATTCGGGTTAGGCGGTCCTTTAGAAGTCGAGCGTCAGATCACGCGGATTGGCCATGCAGGCGGCAACCTCAAGGGCTTGGTCCTTCGCCATCTTCGGCTGCATGCGCAGGCCGATGTTCATCCGGATGGCTTGCTCATAGGCGGCAAGCCCCGGCCCCACATCGGTTGCGGCCTTGGTCCGCCAGGCGACCTCCGCATCGAAAGCGGCTTGGGCTTCAGCAAGGGCCTTCATGGATTTCTCCATGTCCGGCTTGTCGCCCCGCAACGCACGGCGAGCGTCGGCCAGCGGCTTCTGAATTTCCCGCGTGCCCGGCACCTCGCGCATGACCTTCTCGACCGTGTTCACGACGTCCATGGCTTTTTCCGGGTCACCCGCAGCGGTCACCGCGGCCGGCAGGCCCGCCATGTCGTCCTTCAGCGCGGTCAGCCGCTCAGCGGCGGCGATGACCTTGGTCACCTCGGTCACCGGCTCGTAAGCACTGTCGACATTGCGTTCATACAGACGCGTGGCCAAGGTCTCGGCCTTCTGCAACTTGACGAAGGCCATATGGTCGGCCCGCCAATTTTCGGGGATTTCGGCCTCGTACTCCTTGATCTCGGCCCGCAGCGTTTCGATCTTCGCTTCGAGCTTCGCCTTGCGGGCGTCCGCTCGGCCGTCGGCCGGAAGCTGGCTCATCGTCGTCTGGATGTATTTGATTTCGTCTTTCAGACGACGCGCCTGACGCTGCAGTTCGCGCACCTCGACGTGCAGCGGCAGATAGCCGGGGATCGCCGCTTCCTCGGCCGCGCGGGCCTGACGGATATTGGCGACCAGGTCGAAGGTTTTATCCGCCTTGTCGAAGCTGCCTTTCAGATCACCACGAAGCTCGCCCGGAATAACCGAGATATCGAGCGCGCGGGCCTTCGAGATCGCTTCGCGGATGACCGCCCCCTGCTTGTCGTAGACCGAGAACAGGTGGTCCTGCACACAAGACGACAAGGCCGGGTTACGCGGCGGCGGCGCGGTTTCGGACGTCAAGTTCACGCGCTGCGGCAGATAGTTCACCATCTGCGGCGTCAGCCCGACGATGACCAGGGCCAGCAATTGCAACGAGATGAAGGGGATGACGCCCTTGTACATCTGCGTCGTCTTGACGCTCGCCGGGGCCACGCCGCGCAGATAGAACAGCGCGAAGCCGAACGGCGGGGTCAGGAACGAGGTTTGGATATTCAGGCCGATCATCACGCCCAGCCAGACGGCGGTGACGTTGGCGCCCGGATCCATCAACAGGATCGGGGCCACGATCGGCACCACGACCACGGCGATTTCGATGAAGTCCAGGAAGAACCCCATGATGAAGATCACCAGCATGACGATGGTGAACTGAGCCCAGAACCCGCCCGGCAGGCCGGTCAGGAATTCGCGCACCAGTTCTTCACCGCCGAAGGCCCGGAACGCCGCCGTCAACATGGCGGCGCCGATCAGGATGATGAACACCAGCGATGTCGTCTTCGCGGTTTCCAGCATGACGCCACGCAGGGTGTCTTCGACCTGCAGCGCCCGCCAACCGCTCCACGTAATGGCGATCACCAAGGTGGTGACGAAGAACGCGGCCACCGCCACGCCGATCGCATCCGCGGTCGTGTTGATCGATTTGACGTTGATGTGAAGGGTAATGCTGATGATCGCCAGGGCGATCAGAGACACCAGGGCGATGATCGCCGGGGTGTAGGCGTGCTTGCGCCCTTCGTACAGACGATAGCCGCCCATGATCAGAGCACCCGCGGCGCCGATGGCGCCGGCTTGGTTGACGGTCGCGACACCGGCGATGATCGAGCCCAAAACCAGGAAGATCAGCGTCAACGGCGGCACCAGGGTGACGAACACCTTGACCATGAACTTGCGGTCGATCTTGCCGTCGCGATGCACGGCGGGGGCCATCTTCGGCTTCAACAGGGCCAAGCCAAGCACATAAAGCATGTACAGGCCGACCAGCACCAAGCCCGGCACGAACGCGCCCAGGAACATTTCACCGGCGCTGGTCGAGGTCACGTCGAAGGCCGACGGCATCAACAGGTTGCCGGTGGTTTCCTTGAACAGCTCCTTGCGCGCGGTCGAGGCCTGATCGACGGCGCTGGCCAATTGGTCGGCCAGGATGATCAGCACGATCGACGGCGGAATGATCTGCCCCAGCGTGCCGGAGGCCGCGATGGTCCCGGTCGCCAGCGGCTTGGAATAGCCGTTGCGCAGCATCGCGGGCAGGCTGATCAGGCCCATGGCGACCACGGTGGCGCCGACGATCCCGGTCGTCGCGGCCAA
>CAXGUG010000112.1:0-11294 GCA_964012715.1 uncultured Rhodospirillaceae bacterium
ACGCAGCGGCCTGCAAAGCCGTGTACACCGGTTCGATTCCGGTCCGCGCCTCCACGCCTGATCCGGCGTAGCTCAGTTGGTAGAGCAGTCGGCTGTTAACCGACTTGTCGCAAGTTCGAGTCTTGCCGCCGGAGCCAATTAGAAGAGGGCCAGTCCTGAGACCAGGGCTGGCCCTTTTCCGTTGCCGAACCTACATTCGATTCCAGATTGATTGATGTGAGACGGAGGCCGCCCTGCATCGCCCCGCCCTGCCCTTATCCGTTCTGTGCTTTGCCGCCTTGGCCGCGATCCTGCCGCCCCGCCCGGCGGCAGCGGCGGAATGCGGCCTGTCCGGGCCGCCGCCGACCGCGCGGTTGACGGAAAAGCGCGGCTCGGTCCGATTCTCCAACGGCTTTTCCAGCAATCAGCTCGCCTCGAAACAACAGCGCGCGGGCGGAGCCGCCAGTCCCGGACCGGAATGGCACCCGGTCGGCCTGATGAGCCGCGACTTGAAATGGGAATTCCGCGTCAAGGTCCGGGGCGAGCGCCGATCCGTCGGATATTGCGTCGGCCTGGACCATGTGGACATGACCGTCGGCTACGGCCGCATCAACGTCTACGTCGACCGCCGCTATCGCCCAGGCAGTTGCCAGTACGACGTGATTCGCGAACACGAAAACCAGCACGTCCTGAATTTCCAACACACCCTGGCTGCCTATATGCCGGAGCTTCGCCAGCGTCTTGCCGCCGAGGCCCAGGCCGCCGCACCGGTCGCGGCCGGAGGCATGAATTCGGGCGCGCGCTATTTCGTCAACCTGTTGCGCGACCGCCTGACGCCCGTCATCCAACGCATGCAGGCGGAAATGAACGCCGCCGACCGCCGCCTGGACACGCCGGACAGCTACCGCGCAACCCAGGCTCGCTGCGAGAACTGGTAGAATCGGGGGGCCTGGTCAGGAATCGAGGGACCGGCCCTTCTTGATCGCGCCATCGCCGAACTTGCCGCGCAGGCGATCCATCGCCGCCTCAACCTTTTCGACCTTCCGCGCCCGATCGTCGGTGCCGTCCAACAGGTCGGCAGTTTCCGGCTGGGAGGCATCCACGGCCTCGACATTCTGCACCCCGACGCCGATCAAGCGGAACAACCGCCCATCGGCTTCTTTCTCCAGCATCGGCAGGGCCGCGCGATAGATTGCATCGGCCAATTGGGTTGACCGGTCCAGGCGTTTGGAGCGTGTCAGTTGGCGAAATTGATCAGTCTTGAGCTTCAGGACCACAGTCACACCCGAGACACCCTTGCGCTTCAAGCGGGTCGAAACCTTTTCCGCCAAGCGCCACAGGACCGGCTTCAGGGCTGCCATATCGCCGATATCCACGTCGAAGGTCGTTTCCGCCGAGACACTCTTGGCCGCACTGTCGGGCGTAACCCGACGTTCGTCCTCCCCCCGGGAGAAATGATAGAGGCGGCTGCCCATGGCTCCGTAGCGGGCCATCAGGTCCCGCTCATCGAACCGCAGCAGATCGCCGATGGCCGAAATACCGTCCCGCTCCAATTTCTGGCGCAGGCTGCGGCCCACGCCCCAGATCATGCCGACGGGCTTGTCGCGCAGGAAATCCCCGGCCTCGGCCTCGCCGATGGCAGCGAAGCCGCGCGGCTTGTCCAGGTCTGATGCGACCTTGGCCAGGAACTTGTTGTAGCTGAGGCCGATCGAGGCCGTGACCCCAACCTCATCTTCGATCCGCCGCACCAGGCGCACCAAGGTCTGGGCCGGCGCCCCCCGGTGCAGGGTCGCCGTTCCGGCCAAATCAAGGAAGGCCTCGTCGATGCTGAGCGGCTCCACCAGGGGCGTTAGATCGCGCATCATCTCGCGAATCTGGCCGCCGACGCGCTGATACTTTTCCATGTCCGGGCGAATCACCACGGCCTTTGGGCAAAGCTTCAGGGCTTGGAACATCGGCATGGCCGAACGCACGCCCGAGATTCGCGCGATGTAGCAACAGGCGGAAACCACCCCGCGCCGCCCGCCGCCGACGATCACCGGACGCCCGGCAATGGCCGGATTATCGCGCTTTTCCACGCTGGCGTAGAACGCGTCGCAATCGATATGCGCCATCGACAGGCTGGCCAGTTCGGGATGGCTGAACAGCCGCCGCCCGCCGCATTCCGGACAACGGCCCGGCGGTGCGTCCTCGGCGCTATCCCATAGGGCCGCGCAATCCCGGCACAGGGTCTTCATCTTTTCCGCGTCTTCCGCCATAAACAATTGAACGACAAGCAATCTTGACGCCCGCCCCCGAAGGGCGCGACTATGTTACGTGCAGTCATTGGCCTGTTCCATCCGCATGCGAGGATCACGGTTGGGGCATGCTCCAAATCCCGCGAAATGCGGAAAGGTGTTCGAGGATGAGTGACGCTGACGCCCCCGTCGTCGATTCCGACGCGATGCGGGAAGCGCATCTTGAGATTCGGCAATTGAAGGAAACGATTGCCGCACTTCGCCAGGAACTCGAAAACAAGGTTTTCGACATGCAGCGCGCCGAGCAGGACGCGCGCGCAGAAGGCGTGGACGAAATCAAGCAGCTGAAAGACACCGCAGGCGCTCTGCGCGAGGAATTGGAGCAACTGAATTTCCAGCGCCAAAAGGAAGTTCAGGAGGAACGCGCCACCGGCAACGACGAAATCACCCAGTTGAAGAACACTATTCAGGCGCTCCGCGACGAAATGGAAGCGCTGAAGTTCGAGAAAGAACAGGAATTGAACGAGGCTGTTTCCGCCGGCCGCGACGAAATCCAGCAACTGCGCGCGACCATCGCCTCGCTGCGTGAAGAGATGGAAGAACAATCCTTCCAACACCAGCAGACCGTTCAAGAAATGTCGCGGACCCGCCGGGATGAGGTTGCGGAACTGCAACAGGCCATCGTCACCCTGCGCCGGACCCTGGAAATCAAATCGATGACCGAGATCAAGGCCCCGGTTGCCGACACCCAAGGCACGGGGGCGCGGCAGTGAGCGCCAATCCGCAAACGCCCGACGTTACCGTGCGCCGCTCGCCCCGCGGGGTGGCCACCACGCGCCCGGCCAAGGCCCCTGCCCCGGCAGCGGCGTCGGCCACGGACGAAGAAATTCACCGCAAGCTGCACGAAGCCGACCGCCGCCTGAAACAGGCGGAAATGCTGCTCAATGTGTCGCGCCGGGTGGCCGGAATCGAATCCCTGGATGAAGTTCTGGAAACCCTGGTCGAAGTCATCGTTTACGAACTGAATGCCGAGCGCGGCACCCTGTTCCTGAACGACCCGGCAACGGGCGAACTGTATTCCCGCGTCGCGCAGGGTAACTTCCAGCGCGAGATCCGCATCCTGAACAATACCGGTGTCGCCGGCCACGTCTTTACCTCGGGCGAAGGCGAGATCATCGACGACGCCTACCACGATCCGCGCTTCAACCGGTCGGTCGACGAACAGACCGGGTTCCGCACCACGACGATCTGCGCCGCCCCGGTGAAGACCGTGAAGGACGAGATCATCGGCGTCGTGCAGTGCCTAAACAAAAAGGGCGGCGAAAAGTTTTCCGACGACGACCTGGCTTTGCTGGAAGCCATCACCACCCAAGCCGCCGTGGCCCTGCAGAGCACGCAATTCGTCGAGAGCATGAAGAAGAGCCGCGAACAGGAAATGAAATTCCTGGACATGGTCTCGGACGTGACCTCGAACCTGGAGTTGGGTTCGCTGTTGTCGCGCGTCATGTCCGAAGCCACGCGCATGCTCAACGCCGACCGCTCGACCCTGTTCCTCAACGACGAGAAAACCAACGAGCTGTTTTCCCGCGTCGCCATGGGTGATTCCTTGGGCGAAATCCGCCTGCCCAATCATCTGGGCATCGCCGGTGCTGTGTTTTCGTCGGGCGAGACGATCAACATCCCCTATGCCTATGCGGACCTGCGTTTCAACCCGGCATTCGACAAGAAAACCGGCTATTTCACGCGCTCGATCCTCTGCGTGCCGGTCGTCAACAAGGCAGGCAAGTGCATCGGCGTGACCCAGGTTCTGAACAAGCGCGGCGGGCCCTTCTCGGAAGAGGACGAAACCCGCCTGAAGGCCTTTACCGCGCAGGTTTCGATCGCGCTGGAAAACGCCAAGCTGTTCGAAGACGTCCAGAACATGAAGAACTACAACGAGAGCATGCTGGAAAGTATGTCGAACGGCGTGGTCACCATCGACGAGGACGGCAAGGTCGTAACCTGCAATGCCTCGGGCCTGCGGATCCTGCATTGTGACGACGAGAAAGACATCATCGGCAAGGAAGCGCAGGAATTCTTCGCCATCGAAAACGCCTGGATCAACGAGCGTCTGGAACGCCTGGAGGAAACCCAGGAAGCCGACATCACGATGGATCAGGAACTGAAGCGCGGCGACGACAAGCATTCCGTCAACGTCCACTTCCTGCCGCTCGTGACCGAAGAAGGCAAGAAGCTCGGCTCGATGATGATGATCGAAGACATCTCGTCGGAAAAACGCATGAAGTCGACCATGTCGCGCTACATGGACCCGGGCCTGGCCGATCAGTTGATGCAGGGCGGCGAAGACATCCTGGGCGGCAAAAGCCTGGAAGCCACCATCCTGTTCTCGGACGTGCGCAGCTTCACCACCCTGACGGAAAGCCTGGGCCCGCAGGGCACGGTGCAGATGCTGAACGAGTATTTCACCATCATGGTGGACTGCATCACCCGCGAAGGCGGCATGCTCGACAAGTTCATCGGCGACGCCATCATGGCCGGGTTCGGCGTGCCCCTGCCCCTGGAAGACCAGGAAGACCGCGCCCTGCGCGCCGCCATCTCCATGCTTAGGGAACTGGCCGACTGGAACGTCGAACGGGTCAAAAAAGGCGACCTGCCGATCGACATGGGCATCGGCCTGAACACCGACAACGTGGTCTCGGGCAACATCGGATCGCCCAAGCGGATGGACTTCACCATGATCGGCGACGGCGTCAACCTGGCGGCGCGGTTGGAAAGCGCGTGTAAGCAGTATTCGGCCAAGCTGCTGATTTCGGAATTCACCTATAAGAAGCTCAAAGGCACCTACCGCATCCGCGACGTCGACCGCGTGATCGTCAAGGGCAAGACCGAACCGGTCGAGGTCTATGAGGTGCTGGACTTCCACACTGATGAGACCTTCCCCAACCTGATGGAAGCCGTGAACCACTTCAAATCGGGGCGGCAGTTCTACAACAAGGGCGAATGGGACAAGGCGATCAAGGCCTTCAACGAGGCCATCGGCCTCAACCCCAACGACAAGCTGGCCAAGACCTACATCGAACGCTGCGAACACCTGAAGGCCGACGCCCCGGCCGACTGGAACGGCGTCTGGGTGATGACCAGCAAGTAGCCTCCCCGCCTCTCTCCTCTGCACATCGTCACCACCGCGCAAACATTGTTATTGCAATGCAACATTGTGCGGATAACGTAAGTGTTCGATCCAGGAAGGACGCGGTTGGGGGCCGCCTCCACAATAGAAACGGAATCGCGCACCATGAGCGTCCGCAATCTCAATAAACTGTTCCACCCCACCTCCATCGCCGTTATCGGCGCGTCCGAGCGCAAGGGCTCGGTCGGCAATCTGGTGATGCATAACCTGCTGCAGGGCGGGTTCAGCGGACCGATCATGCCGGTCAACGGCCATCATACCGCCGTCGCCGGGGTGCTGACCTATCCGGACGTGGCGTCCCTTCCCCTGACCCCCGACATGGCGGTGATCTGCACGCCCGCGCCGACGGTCCCGCAAATCATCGAAGACCTATGTGCGCGCGGCACCATGGCCGCGATCGTCCTGACCGCCGGTTTGAACAAGCTTCCGGCGACCAGCGGCGGTGGCACCGCGCAGGTGGAAATCCTGGCGACGGCGCGCAAGCACGGCATGCGCATCCTGGGGCCGAACTGCCTGGGCCTGCTGGTGCCGGGGATCGGCCTGAACGCCAGCTTCGCCCACCTGCCCGCCCTGCCCGGCAATATCGCCTTCGCCAGCCAGTCGGGCGCGTTGTGCACGGCAGTGCTTGATTGGGCGCGCGCGCGCGGCATCGGTTTTTCCCACTTCATTTCGATGGGCGATTCCATCGACACCGATTTCGGCGACGTGCTCGATTACCTGGGCGGCGATCCACATACCCGGGCGATCCTGCTTTACGTTGAATCAATCCACGAGCGGCGCGAATTCATGTCCGCCGGACGGGCCGCGTCGCGCAACAAGCCGGTCCTGGTCATCAAGGCTGGGCGCAGCAGCGCCGGAGCCGCCGCCGCTGCCTCGCACACCGGGGCCCTGGCCGGGGCCGACGCGGTCTATGACGCCGCGTTCCGCCGCGCCGGCATGCTGCGGGTTGATACCATCGACGAGATCTTCGCCGCGGTCGAAACCCTGGCCCGCGCGCCCAAGTTCAAGGGCGAACGCCTGTCGATCGTGACCAACGGCGGCGGTGTCGGCGTGATGGCCGTCGATAGCTTGGCGGAACTGGGCGGCAAGTTGGCCGAGTTCTCGGACGAGACACTGGCGACCCTTGACGCCAACCTGCCCGCGACCTGGTCCCACGCCAATCCGGCGGACATCATCGGCGACGCCCCGCCCGAGCGTTATACCGCCGCCATCCGCACCCTGGCGGCGGCCAAGGAATCAGACGCCGTGCTGGTTATGCACGCGCCCACGGCCACGGCCTCCAGCACCGAAGCGGCGCAGGCGACCATCGACGTGGCCCGCGAAACAAAGGCCCCGATCCTGGCCAACTGGGTCGGGCAGGAAGCCGTCGCCCCGGCGCGCAAGATGCTGCGCGAGGCGGGTATTCCGACCTATGACACGCCGCGCGAAGCGGTCGGCGCGTTCATGCATTTGATCACCTACAAGCAAAACCAGGAGATGCTGACGGAAACGCCCGCGTCCCTGCCGGCGCAGTTCAACCCAGCCAACGCCGTGGCGCGGATGGTGATCGACAGCCGCCTGAGCGAAGGCGACGCCATGCTGACCGAGCCGGAGGCAAAATCGGTCCTGGCGGCCTATGGCATTCCGACTGTAGAAACCCACATCGTGACCTCGCCCGAGGAAGCCGCCGCCAAGGCCCAGGATATGGGCTTTCCCGTGGCCCTGAAGATTTTGTCGCAGGATATCTCGCACAAGTCGGACGTCGGCGGGGTCGACCTGTTCCTGGACACGGCGGACGCGGTAAAGACCTCGGCCGAGCGGATGTTGAAGAACATCGGCGAGAAATTCCCCAAGGCCAATATCCAGGGCTTCACCGTGCAACGCATGGCCGACCGCCCGGGCGCGCACGAGTTGATCATCGGCGTAACCTGCGATTCCATCTTCGGTCCGGTGATCCTGTTCGGGCAGGGCGGCACGGCGGTCGAGGTCATCGCCGACCGCGCCGTGACCCTGCCGCCGCTGAACATGCATCTGGCCCGCGACCTGATTTCCCGAACCCGGGTGTGGAAGCTGCTGCAGGGCTATCGCGACCGCCCACCGGTCGACATGGACGCGCTCTGCCTGACCCTGGTCCGCATTTCGCAGATGATCGTCGACATTCCGGAACTGCTGGAATTGGACATCAACCCCTTGTTGGCCGACGAAAACGGCGTGCTGGCGCTGGACGCCCGCATCCGCGTCGCCAAACGCGCGCCGGGCGATCATTCCCGCGATCTGGCGATCCGACCCTACCCGGCCGAGTTGGAAGAACCCTTCAAGCTGACCAGCGGGCGCGAGGTCACGCTCCGCCCAATCCGGCCCGAGGACGAACCCGAACACCGCGAGTTCATTTCCCGCCTGACGCCGGAAGACATCCGCTTCCGATTCTTCGGCATCGTCCGCGAGTTTCCCCATTCGGAAATCGCGCGCCTGACGCAGATCGACTACGACCGGGAAATGGCCTTCATCGCCACGACGCCGACCGAGGGCGATGCGCACGAGACCCTGGGCGTGGTCCGCACGGTCAACGACCCCGACAACGAATCATGCGAATTCGCGATCATCGTCCGCTCCGACATCAAGGGCCAGGGCCTGGGCTACAAGCTGATGGACAAGATGATCGCCTATTGCAAAGGGCGTGGGATCAAGACCATGACCGGACAGGTCCTGGCCGAAAACCACCCCATGCTGGACATGGTGCATCAGCTGGGGTTCAAGGTCCGCCGCCTGCCGGACGAGCCGGTGATGGAAACCGTCCTCGATCTTTCGTGATAGCTGGCCTGATAGCCGCGATTACTTCGTGGTCGCCACGAACACGCCGTCCCAATCCGCCGCCGGCGGGTTCTCGCGGTAGTCGGCGATGCGTTCGTCATAGACGTCGCACAACACGTCCAGGTTCGCTTCCAGATGCCAAGGCTTGTGCTCGTCGCTGCCCAGCACGCGGATCAGCTTGAACATCTCTTCGGCCTCGTCCCATTTCTGGTGACGGTAGGCTTCCTGCGCATCGTGGACCAGCTGGCGGATTTTCTGGAACTCGGGCTTCTGGGCGACTTCTTCGTCACCCAACAGGCCGAAGATGTAGACGCCTTCCAGCTTGCCCTTCACCCGGATGAAATCCAGGTCGATACAGGCCAGGGTATCCTTGACCTCGTCATGGGTATGCGGGCCCAACACCACGTTCATGCCATAGGACTTGGACTGCCCTTCCAGACGCGCCGCCAAGTTGACCGTATCGCCCAGCACCGAATAGTCGAACCGCATGTCCGACCCCATGTTGCCGACAACCGCCGGGCCCGAATTGAGGCCCAGGCCGACCTTCAGCGGCACGTGCTTGCGGCCTTCTTCCTTGGCTTCCTGTTCCAGGCGGTCGTTGAGCGGCTCCATCTCGGCCAGCATGGCCAGCGCCGAACGGCAGCCGTCCATGGCATGGTTCGGGTTGTCCAACGGCGCGTTCCAGAAGGCCATGATGCAGTCGCCCATGTATTTGTCGATGGTGCCCTTGCGCTTCAGGATCGCGTTGGTCAGCGGCGTCAAAAGCTTGTTGATCAGGGACGTCAGGCCGACCGGGTCGAACTGTTCGGAAATGGTGGTGAAGCCGCGCACGTCGCAGAACAGCAGCGTCATTTCGCGCATTTCACCGCCCAACTTAAGGCTGTCCGGGTTTTCGGCCAGACGTTCGACCATGTCCGGCGACAGATAGTGCGAGAACGCGCCACGCACCTGTTTCTTGCTGGCTTCTTCGCGGACGTAGTTGAGATAGGTCAGGGTCGAATACAACAGGAAGATCGCGATCAAGGTGTAGACCGCGTCAATCAGCATTCGGTGCTCGGCAAAGGCGTACCAGCTGCCGTAGGCAACACCCGCCGTGGTCACCCCGAACACCATGAAGGTCCAAAGCGCGCCGACCCAGGGCACCAATACGATCATCGCCAGACCACCGATCAGAATGACCGACAACTCCACCCCCTGGGCGAAGTTCGGGCGGTGCAGGTACAGCTTGTTCAACACTGTCTCGATGATCTGCACATGGACCTCGACCCCGGGAATGTTGCTTTCCGTCGGGATGGACCGAATATCCTTGAGGCCGATAGCGCTGGTACCGACGATCGTCAGTTTGTCCTTGATCATCGCCTTATCGACGGTGCCGTTCAGCACATCGACGGCGGAGACGTATTTCGCCTTATCCGTTTTCGAGAAATAGGGCCACATACGGCCGTTCTGGTCGGTCGGAATCTCCAAGCCCCGGGCGATGCCGATGGACCGGATTCCCGCCTGATCGACCTTGACCAAGATCGTCGGGCGGCCTGTCGCCAGGCGGAGCATTTCCACACTCAGCGCCGGGAACATGTTGTCCCCCTGCACGAACAGCGACGGAATGCGGCGGATGATGCCGTCCTGTTCCGGGATGATCGAGAAAATCCCATGCCCCCCGAACTTGCCCCCGGCGGCCTGTTCGATGATCGGCACGTTGCGCACCAGGGCCGGGAAGCTGGGCAGCAGGTCCAACGGGTTCGGAGTGTTCTCGCCGTATTTACGCACGGCGATGGATTTCTTGACCGGCGGCTGCTTCACGCCCTCCAGCTCGTTTTCCACCGTCGACTGGCCGAGTACCACGCGCGAGCGCTTGATCGTCTCTGCGAAGATTTCGTCGTTGGATTTGAACTGGCGGATCTTGTTCTTGGTGTCTTCGTCCAACCCCTTCAGCGATTCCGCGATGGCGGACGGATTCATTCTGTCAGGCTCGGCGAACACAATATCGAATGCCACCTCGACCGCGCCCATGCGCATCAGGTTCTGGACCAGTTGAGCCATGATGTCGCGCGGCCACGGCCATTGGCCGATTTCCGACAGGCTTTTTTCGTCCAAATCGATGATGGTGACGGGCTTTTGCGCAGGCGGCGGAATTTCACGCGGCTTGATCTGCTGATAGAAATCGAAGCCTTTGAGGCGCAGGAATTCGACCGGTTTCGGATTGGCGATATACAGCGCGATGAAGCCGATCAGGATCACATAGCCGACAACGCGCTCCAGCCGGATTGCGCCGCGAAAGAATTTGTACAGCCCCCGACCGATGCCGCGCAGCGCGCGCATCGCCAGATTCGGTTTCGCCGGCCCCTTCGGAGCCGACGGCGGAATAACGTCGACGCGACCTTCGTCTGGCAAACTTCTGCTCCCCTTATTGGCTTTCGACCATCCTGGCCGCAAGCCCGCCCCGCCCCCCTTTTAGCCGCCGGAACGCGTTCTTTATGCGCGCGAAAACGCCGACGACCCGCATGGAGGGGTATGTGCATATTATCTCAGGTTCACCTGCGCGCCGCCAGCCCCCTGTTCATCCCCTGTTTACCGTCATACATTAGTCTGGCGGTGGGATATTAGGAGCAGCGGGACGCCCATGGCGGAATCCGACAACAATCGCGCGTGGCTAAAGCCGTTCGTCAAGAACCTGATGCCGACCTTCCGCGAGGTCGTCGTCATGTCGGCGTTCATCAATTTGGTCGCGTTGGCGACGCCTGTGTTTTCCATGCAGGTCTTCGACCGCGTGGTCTTTCACAAGGGCATCTCCACGCTGTGGGGTCTGGTGATCGGCATGATCGCGGTGATCATCTTCGACCTGGTGTTGAAGCTGGCGCGGTCGCGCGTCATGCAGACGGTCGCGTTGCGCGTCGACGTCCTGGTCGGCCGCCAGTTATTCGACAAATTGATGTCGCTGCCGCTCTCGGAGCTGGAATCCAAGCCGTCCGGCCATTGGCAGGGCCTGTTCCGCGACGTCGATACAGTGCGCAACACGCTGTCCGGCGGCTCCGCCGTGCTGATCACAGACCTGCCTTTCGTCGTCATGTTCCTGGTTCTCATCATCACCATCGCGCCACCGG
>CAXGUG010000113.1:0-11157 GCA_964012715.1 uncultured Rhodospirillaceae bacterium
GCAGCTCGGTCTGCACACCTGGCTTCCCGACGCGATGGAAGGCCCGACCCCGGTGTCGGCGCTGATCCACGCCGCCACCATGGTGACCGCGGGCGTGTTCATGGTCGCGCGCTTGTCGCCGATGTTCGAATATTCCGAAGTCGCCTTGACCGTGGTCACGATCATCGGGGCTTCGACCTGTTTGTTCGCGGCGACCATCGGCTGCGTGCAGAACGACATCAAACGTGTGATCGCCTATTCGACCTGTTCGCAGCTCGGCTACATGTTCTTTGCCTGCGGCGTGTCGGCCTATTCGGCGGGTGTGTTCCACCTGATGACGCACGGCTTCTTCAAGGCCCTGTTGTTCCTGGGCGCCGGTTCCGTCATTCACGCGATGTCCGACGAACAGGACATGCGCAAGATGGGCGGCATCTGGAAGCACATCAAAGTGACCTATGTCCTGATGTGGATTGGGTCCCTGGCGCTGGCCGGTATTCCGCCGTTCGCCGGGTTCTATTCCAAGGACATCGTGCTTGAAGCAGCCTGGGGCGCCCATACGGGCGTCGGCCAGTACGCCTTCTGGCTGGGTATCACGGCTGCGTTCCTGACGGCATTCTATTCTTGGCGTCTGCTGATCATGACCTTCCACGGCAAGCCGCGCGCCGACGAACATGTCATGGCCCATGTCCATGAAAGCCCGCCGGTGATGGTCGTGCCGTTGCTGGTGTTGGCGATCGGGGCCTGCCTGGGCGGCGTCTTGGCCTATGACCTGATGGTCGGCCACAAGATGGCTGAGTTCTGGGGCGACTCCATCGTGATCCTGGAACACCACAAAGCGCTGGAAAACGCCCATCACGTTCCGCTGTGGGTGAAGCTGGCTCCGCTGGTCGTCGGCATCGCCGGGATTGCGCTGGCCTATGTGCTGTACTTGTTCGCGCCGGGTATCCCGGGGGCGATCGCGGCCCGGTTCCAGGGCGTGTATCAGTTCCTGCTCAACAAATGGTATTTCGACGAGCTGTACGACAAGGTGTTCGTGAAGCCTTCGTTCTACCTGGGCCGGAACCTGTGGAAGACAGGCGACGGGACGCTGATCGACGGGCTGGGCCCGGACGGCATCTCCGCCGCGGTGAAGAACATCGCGCGCCGCGCATCGGCGCTGCAATCCGGTTACCTGTACCACTACGCCTTCGCCATGCTGGCGGGGATCGTGGTCCTGGTGACTTGGTATCTCATGACGAAGGCGGGGTGACGAGACCATGGATTGGCCCATTCTATCGCTGGTCACGTTCCTGCCGCTCGTCGGCGTGGCTCTGATCGCCTTTGTCCCCGCGGACAACCCGGAAAACTCGCGCCGCGTGGCGTTGTGGGTGTCGCTCGGCACCTTCCTGGTGTCGCTGCTGATCTGGTTCAACTTCGACCGCACCACGGCGGACATGCAGTTCGTCGAGGAAGCGGCCTGGATGCCCATCGCCGGCATTTCCTACCGCGTCGGGGTAGACGGCATTTCCATGCTGTTCGTGCTGCTGACGACCTTGCTGACGCCGCTGTGCATCCTGGCCAGCTGGGAAGCGATCAAGGTCCGCGTGAAGGAATACATGATCGCCTTCCTGATCCTGGAAACCTTCATGGTCGGCATGTTTGTCGCCCTGGATCTGTTCCTGTTCTACATCTTCTTCGAAGCCGTGCTGATCCCGATGTTCATCATCATCGGTGTGTGGGGCGGCCCGCGTCGCATCTACGCCTCGTTCAAGATGTTCCTCTATACGCTGCTCGGCTCGGTCCTGATGCTGCTGGCCATGCTGGCCATGTACATGGACGCCGGCACGACCGACATCACCAAGCTGCTGGTGCATGATTTCCCGCCGCAGCTTGAAACCTGGTTGTGGCTGGCGTTCTTCGCTTCGTTCGCGATCAAGGTGCCGATGTGGCCGGTTCACACCTGGCTGCCCGACGCCCACGTCGAAGCGCCGACCGCCGGTTCGGTGATCCTGGCCGGTGTGCTGCTGAAGTTCGGCGGATACGGTTTCCTGCGGTTCTCGCTGCCGATGTTCCCGGAAGCCAGCCTGATGTTCACGCCGCTGGTCTATACCTTGTCGGTCATCGCGGTGATCTATACCTCGCTGGTCGCCTTGGCCCAGGAAGACATGAAGAAGCTGATCGCCTATTCGTCGGTCGCGCACATGGGCTTCGTGACCATCGGCGCCTTCACCATGACGGTGCAGGGTGTCGAGGGTTCGATCTACCAGATGCTCAGCCACGGTGTGGTTTCGGCGGCCTTGTTCCTGATCGTCGGCGTGGTCTATGACCGTGAGCATTCGCGCGAGATCAGCCATTACGGCGGCTTGGTCGAACGCATGCCGGTCTACGGCATTACCTTCATGCTGTTCATGCTGGCCTCGGTCGGCCTGCCGGGCACCGGTGGGTTCGTGGGCGAATTCCTGGTCCTGCTGGGTGCGTTCCAGGCCAACACCTGGGTCGCGGCGCTGGCCGCCACCGGGGTGATCCTCGGGGCCGTTTACATGCTGTTCCTGTATCGCCGGATCATCTTCGGCAAGCTGACCAAGGAACACCTGTCCAAGATCAAGGACATGAGCAAGCGCGAGATCGCGGTTTTCGCGCCGCTTATCATCATCACGCTGTGGATGGGGATTTACCCGTCGTCGTTCCTGGACGTCATGCACGTCTCGGTCGAACACCTGCTGAAGAACGTCGAAACGGCGCTGGCTGCCGCCCAGCAAGCGGGACGCTAAGGGAGAACCGGACAAGATGTCGCTCGATCAGATTATTCCGGCCCTGCCAGAAGTCTTCGTCGCCTGCATGGTCATGGCCTTGTTGATGCTGGGCGTGTTCCAGAAGGGGGCCCTGGCCGATCAGGACGTGAAAAGCTTCCGCCTGATTTCCGGCCTGTCCATCGGCGTGCTGGGCCTGACGGTCCTGTTGGTCGTAATGCTGGCCGACCGCCAGTTGATGGCCTTCAACAACATGTTCATCGTCGACGGCTTCGCGACCTACGCCAAGGTTCTGGTGCTGATCGCTTCGGCTGCGGCCATCGTCATGTCCTCCGGTTACATGGAGCGCAGCGGCGTCGCCCGGTTCGAATACGCGATCCTGGTCGTGTTCGCGACCCTCGGCATGATGATGATGATCTCGGCCAACGACTTGATCTCCCTCTACATGGGGTTGGAGCTTCAGTCGCTGTCCCTTTACGTCATCGCTTCGTTCCAGCGGGATGATGCGCGCTCGACCGAAGCCGGTCTGAAGTACTTTGTCCTGGGCGCCTTGGCCTCGGGCATGCTGCTTTACGGTGCGTCGCTGGTCTACGGTTTTTCGGGCACCACCAACTTCACGGTTCTGGCCGACCTGTTGAAGGACGGCGCGCCGTCCGTCGGGCTGGTCGTCGGTATCGTGTTCGTGGTCGCCGGTATGGCGTTCAAGGTGTCGGGCGTGCCGTTCCACATGTGGACGCCGGACGTTTACGAAGGCGCGCCGACTCCGGTCACGGCCTTCTTCGCCGTCGCGCCGAAGATCGCTGCCCTGACCCTGTTCATCCGCGTGATGATGGAGCCGTTCGGCGGCGCCGCCGACAGCTGGCAGCAGGTCGTGATCTTCATCTCCGTCGCCTCGATGATCCTGGGCGCGGTCGCCGCCGTGGCGCAGAAGAACATCAAGCGACTGATGGCCTATTCGTCCATCGGTCACGTTGGCTATGCCCTGATCGGCCTGTCGACCGCGAACGAGGCCGGGGTGCGCGGCATTCTGGTTTATCTCGCGATTTATCTGGTGATGAACGTCGGGGCCTTCGCCTGCATCCTGTGTATGAAGCGGGGCGACCGCATGGTCGAACAGATCTCCGATCTATCGGGCATGTCGAAGACCCATCCGAAGATCGCCTTCGCCCTGTTGGTGTTCATGTTCTCGATGGCTGGGGTGCCGCCGCTAGCGGGCTTCTTCGCCAAGCTGTACATCTTCTGGGCCGCGATCGACGCGGGCTTGATCGCTGTCGCGGTGATCGGTGTGCTGACCAGCGTGATCGGTGCGTTCTACTACCTGCGCATCGTCAAGGTGATGTACTTCGAAGACGCCGAAGATCCGCTGGACGCAACTGTCGGTCGGGAACTGGGTATCCTGATCGGCGTCGCCGCCTTCGTGATCTGCTTCTTCTTTATTCAGCCGAACCTGATCCTCGATCCGGCGGCGGCGGCAGCCAAGGCGCTGCTGGCCGGCTAACGGCCAAAGGTCCGTGATGGACGCGCCGAATCTTCCGTCGGTCTTTACGCTGGTCGAGCTGGACTCGGTCGACAGCACCAATGCCGAAGCGCGCCGTCTGGCGGCGCAGGGGCCCGACGTTGCGCCCGAGGGCACCATCGTTTGGGCCCATGAGCAGACGGCGGGACGGGGCCGCCGGGGCCGCACTTGGCAAAGCCCGCGCGGAAATCTGTATTGCTCGATCATCCTGCGCCCCGATGCGCCGCTGAAGGACGTGGCGCAGTTCAGCTTCGTCGCCGCGCTGGCCGTGTTCGATGCCATCGGCAGCCTGGCCCAACCCGGCACGGACGCGCAGATGAAATGGCCCAACGATGTGTTGGTCGCCGGGCGCAAGGTTTCGGGCATTCTGTTGGAAGCGCAGGGCGGCACCCAACCGGATGCCGCGCCGGACTTCGTAGTCGTCGGCGTCGGCGTCAACCTGGTCAGCTATCCGGAGGATGTGGAGTTTCCGGCGACGTCCTTGACCGAGGAAGGCACACCGGTGCTGGCGCCCGAATTTCTGGAATCCTTCGCCCGGCATTTTCAGGCTTGGGCCCGGCTATGGGTCGACGAAGGGTTCGAGCGGCTGCGAAAGAACTGGCTATGGCGGTGCGGGCAGATCGGCAAGGACGTCGAAGTCCGGCTGGCCAATGAAACCCTGACCGGGACGTTCAAGGACCTGGACGAAAACGGGGCCTTGATCTTGGAAACGGCGGACGGCCTTCGGACTATCACCGCCGGTGACGTGTATTTCCCTCAGGCGCAACAGGCCTGACCGGGCGGAGAAAGAGCGATGCTGCTAGCCATCGATTCCGGGAACACCAATATCGTCTTCGCCGTGTTTGACGACGACGGCAACCTGTTGGGTACCTGGCGGGCGAATTCCAAGCTGGAGCGGACCAAGGACGAATACGCTGTCTGGCTGCGACCGTTGATGGAAATGAACGGCATCGACCCGAAGGCGATCAGCCATGCCATCCTGGCGACGGTCGTTCCGAGCAACCGGTTCCCCTTGGTCGGTTTGTGCCGCGACTACTATGGCGTCGATCCGTTGGTGATCGGCGATGCCAAGGTCGATCTGGGCATCAAGGTGCTGGTCGACCGACCGGAACAGGTCGGCTCCGACCGCTTGGTCAACACGGTCGCCGCCCATGCCAAATACGGCGGGCCGCTGATCATCGTCGATTTCGGCACGGCCACGACGTTCGACGTCATCGACGGGCAGGGCAGCTACATGGGCGGTGTGATTTCGCCGGGTATTAACCTGTCGCTGGAGGCCCTGCATCAGGCCGCGGCCAAGCTGCCGCTGATCAGCGTCGAGCGGCCGGAAAAGGTCATCGGCCGCGATACGGTGACCGCCATGCAGTCGGGCGTGTTCTGGGGCTATGTCGGCCTGATCGAAGGAATCGTCGGGCGCATCCGCATGGAGATGGGCTCGGACTGCCGGGTTATCGCCACGGGCGGGCTGGCGCCGCTGTTCCTGAATGCCACTGACGCCATCGAAATGGTGGACCGCTCCCTGACCCTGGACGGCCTTTATATGATCCATCGGAAAAACACCGCATGAGCGGCAAGCCTACCAAGAAGCAGAAGAACGAGAACGAGCTGGTCTTCGTCGCCCTGGGTGGGGCGGGCGAGATCGGCATGAACCTGAACCTCTACGGCTATGGTCCGCCGGGCGAGGAACGATGGATCATGCTCGACCTGGGCGTCACCTTTACCGACGGTTGGCCGCCGGGGGTGGACGTGGTGATGGCCGACCCGACCTTTATCGAGGAACGGGTTGATCAACTGGACGGCCTGATCCTGACCCATGCCCACGAAGACCACCTGGGTGCGGTGCCCTATCTGTGGGATCGCTTCAAATGCCCGATCTTCGCGACGCCGTTCACAGCCCATATCCTGGCCCGCAAGCTGGCCGAGCCGGGTTGGGAAGACGACGCCGACGTGACCATCGTGCCGTTGCAGGGCAAGTTCTCGGTCGGGCCGTTCGATCTTGAACTCATCACTCTGACCCATTCGATCCCCGAGCCGAATGCCGTGGTCATTCGCTCGCCCTTGGGCACGGTGCTGCATACCGGCGATTGGAAGTTCGATCCCGATCCGGTGATCGGCGACGTCTCGGACCAGGCCGCGTTGCGCGCCCTTGGGGACGAGGGTGTCCTGGCCATGGTCTGCGATTCCACCAACGTGTTTTCGCCGGGCCAATCCGGGTCCGAGGGCGAAATTCTCGACAGCATGACCGAGGTCATTTCCGAAGCACCCGGGCGTGTCGCCGTGGCCTGTTTCGCGACCAACGTGGCGCGGCTGGAAACCATCGCCCGCGCCGCCCAGGAAACGGGCCGACAAGTGGTTCTGGCCGGGCGGTCCCTGTGGCGGATTCAGACGGCGGCGCGGGAGAACGGCTATATGGCCGATATCCCGCCGTTTCTGGACGAAGGCGATGTCGACAACTTACCTGACGATAAAGTGCTGATCATCTGCACCGGAAGTCAGGGTGAGCCCCGGGCGGCGTTGTCGCGCATCGCATCCGGCGACCATCCGCGCGTGTCATTGGGCGAGGGCGATTGGGTCATTTTCTCATCGCGGGAAATTCCCGGCAACGAAACCGCGATCTCTCGTCTGCAGAACGATCTGGTGGCGCGGGGCGTGCGGATCATTACCTCGCGCGATGCCTTCGTCCATGTTTCGGGCCATCCTAATCAGGATGAACTGTCCCATATGTACCAACTGGTCCGGCCCAAGATTTCCCTGCCGGTGCATGGCGAGTTGCGCCACTTGCACGAACATGCGCGGCTGGCCCGCGAATGTCAGGTTGAACAGGCCATCGTCGCCCCCAACGGCACCATGGCGCGGCTGGCGCCGGGCCCGGCCCAGGTCGTCGACCATGTGCCGACCGGGCGGCTGGCGCGGATTGGCGGGCGGCTGGTGCCGATGGACGGTAATCTGGTGCGCGAGCGTATCCGCAGCGTTTGGCACGGCGTCGTCACGGTGACCGTGGCCGTGGACGACGGCGGCCTTGCCGACCTGCCGCAGATCACGACTCTGGGCATTTCCGAGGATCAGGAAGACGACCCGGTCGTCGATGCGGCGCGGGAGGCTGCGGTCAACGCCGTGCGGTCGTTGCCGCCGCGGAAACTGGCCGATGACGATACCGTGCGCGAGGCCGTGCGCCTGGCCGTGCGGCGGACTTTCCGAAGCCATTTGGACATGAAGCCCGTGACAACGGTCCATTTGGTGCGTATCTGATAGCTATCCGCGGACAAGAACAACGGAGACAAGACGCAGATGATCGGACGTTTGAACCATGTGGCCATCGCCGTGCCGGACCTTGATGCCGCCACCGCGACCTATCGCGACACCCTGGGCGGCAAGGTATCCGCGCCGCAGCCGGAACCGGACCATGGCGTGACCGTCGTGTTCGTCGAACTGCCGAACACCAAGATCGAATTGCTCTACCCGATGGGCGAGAATTCGCCGATCCAGGGTTACCTGGACAAGAATCCGTCCGGCGGCATTCATCACGTCTGCTACGAAGTCGACGATATCCTGGCGGCCCGCGACCGCTTGAAAGAGCAGGGCGCCCGTGTGCTGGGCGATGGCGAGCCGAAGATCGGCGCCCATGGCAAGCCGGTGCTGTTCCTCCACCCGAAGGATTTCAACGGCACCTTGATCGAGCTTGAACAGGCTTAAGAGAGAAGGGAAGCGACCATGAGCTGGCAAACCGGCCTCGCCGTTTACTTCGTCATGTGGTGGATTTCGCTGTTCATGGTCCTGCCCTGGGGCGTGCGCCGGGTCGACCCGGCTGACCTCAATCCGGGTGAAGACCCGGGCTCTCCTGCCAAGCCGCATATCATCCGCAAGTTCCTTGCGACCTCGGTCGTGGCCGGGGTGTTCTTCGGTATTTTCTACTGGCTGCACGAATCCGGCCTGATCAGCTTGCGCCAGTAGCCTGGATCAATAGCCTAGCCGGAAACGAAAAAGGGCGGCTTAGCCGCCCTGTTTTTTTCCGCAAACACATCCGCAAAAAATTAAGGCAAGACCGCTATGGTCTTGCCTACTTAGTCCGAAAATTCCGAAAAGCTTCGCGCCGTTAATGGCTGCCGCTTACCTTATTACTTCTTGCTTTTTTCCTCCCAAAACCCGGGCCCAGTCTGACCGGCAGGTACTCGTCATTGCGAGCTGGGGCATATTACTATTGCGCTATCCGTGGGTCACCCTTTTTCTAACACCCTGTGGAAAGTTTCTTTACGCAGCATTCTTTCGGGCATTCCGAGGCGGGGCGGGCGGCGCGGACATGGCCCCGTGGACAAGGCCCCGTGGAAAAGAGTATGACCATCCCATAAATTCCTGAACCGTTCGGCAATGCACGCTACGGTTTCTCTCGACCCACGGAAGGATTTCGGCCCGCATGCGCCTTTCCCGTTTTTTCATGCCCACCATGAAGGAAACCCCCGCCGACGCGCAGATCGCGTCGCACCGGTTGATGTTGCGCGCGGGCATGGTGCGCCAGGCTTCGGCGGGCATCTACACCTGGCTTCCGTTGGGATATCGGGTGTTGAAGAAGATCACCACGATCGTCGAGGAAGAACAAGACGCCATCGGCTGCCAGCAGGTTCTGATGCCGACCATTCAGTCGGCCGAGCTGTGGCGGCAGAGCGGGCGCTACGAAGCCTACGGCCCGGAGATGCTGCGCATCACCGACCGCCACGACCGCGAAATGCTCTACGGCCCGACCAACGAAGAACAGATCACCCAGGTCTTCGCCGACTCGGTGCGGTCTTATCGCGACCTGCCGAAGATGCTGTATCACATCCAATGGAAGTTCCGGGACGAAGTCCGCCCCCGTTTCGGCGTGATGCGCGGCCGCGAATTCCTGATGAAGGACGCATATTCGTTCGACCTGGATTATGAAGGGGCGAGAAAGTCTTATCAGAAGCATTTCGTTTCTTATCTGAAGACCTATGAGCGCCTAGGCCTGAAGGCGATTCCCATGGCGGCCGATACCGGTCCGATCGGCGGCGACATGAGCCACGAGTTCCTGATCCTGGCCGAGACGGGCGAAAGCGAGATCGCCTGTCATAAGGACTTCCTGGACAACAACTGGTTGGACGGCGTCGATATGGGCGGCGACCTGGAAGCCGTGGTCAAAACCTTTACCGAGAAATACGCCGCGACCGACGAGAAGCGCGACCCCGAGGCCGAAAAGGCCCTGGGCGACGATTTGATCACCGCGCGCGGGATCGAGGTCGGCCATATCTTCTATTTCGGCACCAAGTATTCCGAGCCCATGGGGGCCAAGGTCACCGGTCCTGACGGGCAGGAAGTGGTCTGCGAAATGGGGTCCTACGGGATCGGCGTGTCGCGCTTGGTCGGTGCGATCATCGAAGCTTCGCACGACGAGGCGGGGATCATCTGGCCCGAGCCAGTGGCCCCGTTCCGCGTCGGCCTGATCAACCTGCGCACCGGAGACGCCAAGTGCGACGCCGCCTGCGAAGGGATGTACGATTACCTGCGCAACGCCGGCCAGGATGTCCTGTACGATGATCGCGACGAACGGGCGGGCGGTAAGTTCGCCGATATGGACCTGATCGGTCTGCCGTGGCAGTTGATCGCCGGTCCGCGTGGCCTTGAAAAGGACATGGTTGAATTGAAAAACCGCAAGACCGGCGAGCGTCAGGAAATCAGCCGGGAATCGGCATTGGCTCGCCTGACGGAATCCCGACCGACGGAACAAGGATAACCTGGCCCCGTGTTCAGCCGCTTTGAATGGATGATGGCGTTGCGCTATTTGCGCGCACGTCGACAGGAAGGATTTATCTCGGTCATCGCGTGGTTTTCCCTGTTGGGAATTGCCCTGGGCGTGGCCACCCTGATCATCGTCATGTCGGTGATGAACGGCTTCCGACAGGAGTTGTTGACCCGCATCCTCGGCCTGAACGGGCACCTCAGCGTGCAGGGGCAATTTCGCGACCTCAAAGATTTCGACCCGATCGCCGACAAGATTCGCGACCTCAAAGGCGTGATCAGTGTCACCCCGCTGATCGAAGGCCAGGTCATGGCCACGGCCAACGGCACGGCGCAGGGGGCCTTGGTGCGTGGTCTGCGCCATCAGGATTTGAACCGGCGCAAGCTGATCGCGGACAACGTGGTGCGCGGCTCGCTCGACGAATTCAAGGACGGCGGCAAGGGGGTTGTGATCGGTGACCGTCTGGCCCAGAAGATGGGCATTCGGGTCGGCGACAAGATTACGCTGATCTCACCGAAGGGCAGTACCACGGCCTTCGGCACCGTGCCCCGAACGGCGGCCTACAAGGTGGTCGCGACGTTCGAGGTCGGGATGTTCGAATACGATTCCAGTTTCGTGTTCATGGATTTGGCCGACGCGCAGATCTATTTCAAATTCCCCAAGGAGGCGGTCTCGTCGCTGGAGGTCTTCATCAAAGACCCCGACCAGGCGATCGAGGTCAAACAGCGGATCGGCGGGGCGGTGCAGGGGCTTGGCCGGATTTATGACTGGCAACAAGCCAACGCCAGCTTCTTCAACGCCATTCAGGTCGAACGCAACGTGATGTTCCTGATCCTGACGCTGATCATCCTGGTCGCGGCGTTCAACATCATTTCGTCGATGATCATGCTGGTGAAGGACAAGGGCAAGGACATCGCCATCCTGCGCACGATGGGGGCGACGCGCGGCATGATCATGCGGGTGTTCCTGATCGCGGGCGCTAGCGTCGGCGTGATCGGCACGGTCGCGGGCGCTTTCCTGGGTATCGCCTTCGCCGACAATATCGAAACCGTGCGGCAGTGGATTCAGAGCCTGACCGGAACCGACCTGTTCGCCGCTGAAATCTATTTCCTGTCCCAATTGCCGGCGGTGATCGACTGGCACGAGGTCATCGCCGTGATCGGCATGGCTCTGGGGCTGTCGTT
>CAXGUG010000114.1:0-10141 GCA_964012715.1 uncultured Rhodospirillaceae bacterium
TGTGGGCCTTTCGGCGCTTTTCGTGTTCCTGCCGATGGGCGTTTCACGGCTCACGGGTGCGCACAAACCCGATGCGGAAAAGCTCAGCGAGTATGAATGCGGCTTCCCGGCGTTCGAAGAGCCGCGCAGCCAATTCGATGTGAAATTCTATCTCGTCGCGATCAGCTTTCTGCTATTCGACCTGGAGGCTTCCTTTCTCTTTCCATGGGCGGTGAGCCTCGAATACACCGGGTGGACCGGTTGGATCGCCATGATGATCTTCCTGGGCATCCTGGCTATCGGCCTGGCCTATGAATGGAAGATGGGCGCGCTGGACTGGGACTGACATGAGCACTTCTACCATCATCACCCCGCCTCAGAGCGTCCCCGCCGCGCAAGGCGGCGAGGTGCGCCAGCCCGATGCGGATTATTTCAACGCCCTACAGACCGAAGTGAACGACAAGGGGTTCCTCGTCACTTCGACCGAGGATCTGTTCCAATGGGCGCGGACCGGATCGCTGTGGTGGATGACCTTCGGCCTTGCCTGCTGCGCGGTGGAGATGATCCACGTCAACATGCCGCGCTACGATATGGAGCGTTTCGGCGTCGCGCCGCGCGCGTCGCCGCGGCAGTCGGACGTGATGATCGTCGCCGGTACGCTGACCAACAAAATGGCCCCGGCGTTCCGCAAGGTTTACGACCAAATGGCCGAGCCGCGTTATGTGATCTCGATGGGATCCTGCGCCAACGGCGGCGGCTATTACCATTATTCCTATGCCGTGGTGCGTGGCTGCGACCGGGTCGTTCCGGTCGACGTATACGTGCCGGGCTGCCCGCCGACGGCGGAAGCGCTGGTTTACGGCGTCCTGCAGCTTCAGAAGAAAATCAAGCGCACCGGCGCTCTGTGGCGCTAAGCGGCCGGAACGACAGGTAGCGGGACCGAGAAGATCATGGACCAGGCCCTCAAGGAACTTGCCGAACATCTGCGCGACCAGCTGGGCGATAAGCTGCTGGCCGACGAGATTCGCCTCGGCGAATTGATGATTACGGTGAAGCGCGACGTCATCGTCGACGTGCTGAAGAAGCTGCGCGACGATTCGAACTGTCGGTTCCATCAGCTGATGGATATCTGCGGCGTCGACTACGCGGACGAAAGCCCGCGCTTCGAAATCGTCTACAACCTGCTGTCGATGACCCATAACACGCGAATCCGCGTCAAGGTCCGCACCGACGAGGACGAACCCGTGCCGTCGGCCTGTGGCGTGTTCTCGACCGCCAACTGGTTCGAGCGCGAGATCTGGGACATGTACGGCGTGTTCTTCTCCGATCACCCGGACCTGCGCCGCATCCTCACCGATTATGGGTTCGAGGGGCATCCCCTGCGCAAGGACTTCCCGCTGACCGGTTATGTGGAAGTGCGCTACGACGATGAACAGAAGCGCGTGGTCTACGAACCCGTGAAGCTGACCCAGGAATTCCGCAACTTCGACTTCGAAAGCCCCTGGGAGGGCATGGAACGGGTCGTGCTGCCCGGCGATGAGAAGGCCGAGGCGGAACCGGAAACCGAGGCGTCCTGACCATGGCCGAAACCCAGATCAAGAATTTCAACCTGAACTTCGGTCCGCAGCACCCTGCGGCCCACGGCGTGCTGCGCCTGGTCCTGGAAATGGACGGCGAAGTGATCGAGCGCGCGGACCCGCATATCGGTCTGCTGCACCGGGGCACGGAAAAGCTGATCGAGTACAAGACCTATGCCCAGGCCGTTCCGTATTTCGACCGGCTGGACTACGTCGCGCCGCAGAACCAGGAACATGCCTTTGTCCTGGGGGCTGAAAAGCTGTTGGGAATCGAGATTCCCAAGCGCGGTCAGTACATCCGCGTGCTGTATTGCGAAATCGGCCGCATCCTGAACCACCTGTTGAACATCACGGCTTTCGCCATGGACGTCGGCGCGATGACGCCGATGCTCTGGGGGTTCGAGCACCGCGAGCGTCTGATGGAGTTCTGCGAGGCCGCCTGCGGTGCGCGCCTGCACATGAACTATTTCCGCGTCGGCGGCGTTGCGCAGGATCTGCCGGCCGGCCTTCTGGAAGAAATCGGCAAATGGGCGACGGAAGAGTTCCCGCCGTTCCTGGACGATCTGGAAAGCCTGCTGACCGGCAACCGTATCTTCAAGCAGCGCACGGTCGACATCGGCCTGATCACCGCCGAACAGTGTTTCGATTGGGGCTTCACCGGCCCGAACCTGCGCGCCTCGGGCGTGGCCTGGGATTTGCGTAAGTCGCAGCCCTATGACGCCTATGCGGAAATGGATTTCGACATTCCCGTCGGCCGTATCGGCGACTGCTACGACCGTTATCTGGTCCGCATGATCGAAATGCGCGAGAGCCTGAAGATCATCAAGCAGTGCGTCGACAACATGCCGAGCGGCGCGGTCAAGTCGACCAACAAAAAGGTCACGCCGCCGACCCGCGGCGACATGAAGCAGTCGATGGAAGCTCTGATCCATCACTTCAAGCTGTTTACCGAAGGCTTCCATGTCCCCGCCGGGGAGACCTATACCGCCGTCGAGGCGCCGAAAGGCGAATTCGGCGTGTATCTGGTGGCCGACGGCTCCAACAAGCCTTTCCGCTGCAAGATCCGGGCGCCGGGTTACGCCCACTTGCAAGCAACTGAGTTCCTGTCGAAGGGGCATATGCTCGCCGATATCGTGGCGAACATCGGTTCCATCGACGTTGTGTTCGGCGAAATCGACCGGTGAGCGGCATGCAAACAGAACAACCGTCGAGCTTTGCCTTTACGGCGGAGAACCTCGACAAGGCCAAGTGGCATATCGCCAAGTATCCGGAAGGGCGTCAGCAAAGCGCGGTGATGCCGTTGCTGGATTTGGCGCAGCGGCAGAACGGCGGCTGGATTCCCCAGGCGGCGATCGAATATATCGCCGATATGCTGGGCATGGCCTCGATCCGCGTGTACGAGGTCGCGACCTTCTACACGATGTACAACCTGAAGCCGGTCGGTAAGCATTTCGTGCAGGTCTGCACCAATCTGCCGTGCTGGCTTCGAGGTTCGGATCAGGTCGTCGAAGCCTGTAAGAAGGTGACCGGCTGCTCCAACGGCGAAACCTCGGAAGACGGTGAGTTTACCGTGCTTGAGGTCGAGTGCCTGGGCGCCTGCGTCAACGCGCCGATGATGCAGATCGGCGACGATTATTACGAAGATTTGGATGGGGTATCGGCCGAGGCCGTGCTCAAGGCCCTGAAGGCGGGCGAGAAGCCGAAGGTCGGCTCTCAGAACGGCCGCCACACCTGCGAGCCCGCGGGCGGGATCACGTCGCTGAAAGAGCGCTATCCCGATCGGGCCGCCAAGGCGGGAGGCGATAACTGATGCTTGCCGATAAGGACCGTATCTTTACCAACATCTACGGTTTCGACAGCGCCGGCCTGGACGCCGCCCGCGCCCGTGGCGATTGGGACGGCACCAAGAAGCTGATCGAAATGGGCCGCGACAAGATCATCGACGAGATGAAGGAATCGGGCCTGCGCGGACGTGGCGGGGCCGGGTTCCCGACGGGTGTGAAGTGGTCCTTCATGCCCAAGGAAATCGGCGACCGGCCGCATTACCTGGTAATCAACGCCGACGAGGGCGAACCCGGTACCTGCAAGGACCGGGAAATCATGCGCTCGGAGCCGCACAAGCTGGTCGAAGGCGCCCTGGTCGCGTCCTTCGCCATGGGCGCGCATGCCGCCTATTGCTATGTGCGCGGCGAGTTCCATCACGAAATTCAATGCCTGCAGCGGGCGGTTGACGAGGCCTATGCCGCGGGCCTGATCGGCGACGATGCCTGTGGCACCGGTTGGAAGTTCGACTTCTACGTCCATTCCGGAGCAGGGGCCTATATTTGCGGCGAGGAAACCTCGCTGATCGAAAGTCTGGAAGGCAAGAAGGGCCAGCCGCGCCTGAAGCCGCCGTTCCCCGCCGGGGTCGGTGTCTGGGGCTGCCCGACCACGGTCAACAATGTGGAATCGATCGCCGTTGCGCCGACCATCCTGCGTCGGGGCGCTTCGTGGTTTTCCGGCATCGGTCGCCCCAACAACGTGGGCACCAAGCTGTTCAACATCTCCGGCCATGTGAATACGCCCTGCACGGTCGAGGAAGAGATGGGCATTCCGCTCAAGGAACTCATCGAAAAGCATGCCGGCGGTGTGCGTGGCGGCTGGGACAATCTGCTGGCCGTCATTCCGGGCGGGGCTTCGGTGCCGGTGCTGACCAAGAGCATCTGCGACGACGTGCTGATGGATTTCGACAGCCTGCGCGAGCAGCGCTCGGGCCTGGGCACGGCGGCGGTGATGGTCATGGACAAGTCGACCGACATCGTGAAGGCGATTGCCCGTCTGTCGGCGTTCTACAAGCATGAAAGCTGCGGCCAATGCACGCCGTGCCGCGAGGGCACCGGCTGGATGGCGCGGGTCATGCAGCGCATGGTCACCGGCGACGCCCATGTGGAAGAAATCGATATTTTGGAAGAAGTCACCCGTCAGGTCGAAGGGCACACCATCTGTGCGCTCGGCGATGCGGCGGCCTGGCCCATTCAAGGTTTGATCCGTCATTTCCGTCCCGAGATGGAAAAGCGGATTCTGGATAATCTCGCCCGTCGTGCGGCGGCCGAATAAAGCGGTATTCTAAGGACTTAGAGCAGATGCCAAAGATCACCATCGACGGCACCGAATACGAGGTCGACGCGGGCATGACGATCCTGCAGGCCTGCGAACAGGCCGGCAAGGAAGTCCCGCGCTTCTGCTATCACGATCGCCTGTCCATCGCCGGTAACTGCCGGATGTGCCTGGTGCAGATGGAGCGCTCGCCGAAGCCGGTGGCGTCCTGCGCCATGCCCGTCGGCGACGGCATGGTCGTCTATACCGACACGCCCGAGGTCAAGAAGATGCGCCAGGGGGTGATGGAGTTCCTGCTCCTGAACCATCCGCTGGATTGCCCGATCTGCGACCAGGGCGGCGAATGCGACCTGCAGGACCAGGCCATGGCCTATGGCATGGACCACGGTCGCTATAAGGAAAACAAGCGCGCCGTCGAAGACAAATACATGGGCCCGCTGATCAAGACGATCATGACCCGCTGCATTCACTGCACCCGTTGCGTGCGCTTCACCACGGAAGTGGCGGGCGTGACCGACATGGGCCTGATCGGCCGGGGCGAGAATGCCGAGATCGTGTCTTATCTGGACCACGCGGTGTCGTCGGAACTGTCGGGCAACGTGATCGACCTTTGCCCGGTCGGCGCGCTGACTTCCAAGCCCTATGCTTTCTCGGCCCGTCCGTGGGAACTGAAGAAGACCGAAAGCGTCGACGTGTCCGACGCCCAGGGCTGCGCGATCCGCGTCGACGCCCGCGGGCCGGAAGTGATGCGCGTGTTGCCGCGCCTTAACGAAGACGTCAACGAAGAATGGATTTCCGACAAAGCCCGGTATTGGGTCGACGGCCTGAAGCGTCAGCGCCTGGACCGTCCCTATGTGCGGGTCAAAGGCAAGTTGCACCCTGCCACTTGGCCGGAGGCCTTCTCGGCCATCGCTAAGGCCGTGAAGGGAAAGCAGGGCAGTGAGATCGCCGCCATCGCCGGTGATCTGGCCGATTGCGAAAGCATGCTGGTCCTCAAGGAGCTGATGGTCGGTCTGGGCTCGACCAACATCGATTGCCGCCAGGACGGATCGCAGGTCGATCCCAAGGTTCGGGCGTCCTATGTGTTCAATTCGACCATCGCCGGGATTGAAGACGCCGATGCGCTGCTGATCGTGGGCGCCAACCCGCGTTGGGAAGCCCCGGTGCTGAACGCCCGCATCCGCAAGCGTCACCTGCAGGGCAAGTTCTCGATTGCCGCCGTCGGTCCCGCCGTGGATTTGAGCTATCCGGTCGATTGGCTGGGCGAGGGGGCCGATATCCTGGCCGAGATCGCCAATGGCAGCCATCCTTTCGCCGACGTTCTGAAGAACGCCGAAAAGCCGATGATCATCGTCGGCTCCGGCGCGGTCGCCCGCCCGGACGGCGCTGCGGTTCTGGGCCTTGCCCGTCAGGTGGCGGAAACCACCGGCATGGTGGTCGAGGGTTGGAACGGCTTCAACGTGTTGCAGCGCGCGGCGTCGCGCGTCGGCGGCCTGGACCTGGGCTTCGTGCCGGGTGAGGGCGGTCGCGATACGGCGGCGATCCTCGACGGTGCGGCCTCGGGCGATATCAAGGTCGTCTACCTGCTGGGCGCCGACGAGATCGACACCACGAGCTTGGACAAACCTTTCGTCATCTATCAGGGCCACCATGGCGACGCGGGGGCGCATGTCGCCGACGTGATCCTGCCGGGTGCGGCCTTTACCGAAAAGAACGCGACTTACGTGAACCTGGAAGGGCGGGTGCAGCGCGGTCAGCTGGCCGTCTACCCCCCGGGCGATGCGCGCGAGGACTGGAAGATCGTCCGCGCCCTGTCCGACGCCCTGAATGCGACCTTGCCCTATACGACCCTGGGCGACGTTCGCCAGGGTTTGGTCAAGGCCAACCCCGTGTTCCAGGGTATTGACGACATTCAGCCCGCCGATTGGGCCGAATTCGGTGCGCCGGGCGCAGTTTCCGGCGACTTCACCTATCCGATTGCCAATTTCTACATGACCGATCCCATCAGCCGCTGCTCGGCCACCATGGCAGAATGCACGGATGAGATCCTGGGACGCGGCGAAGGGAAGACCGGTACCGATGGTTGAGGCCTGGAACACTTGGATCTGGCCGACGGTCTGGATCGTTATCAAAATCCTCGTGATCGTGGTGCCGGTCCTGCTGTCGGTTGCCTATTTGACGCTGGCGGAACGCAAGGTCATCGGCGCAATGCAGTTGCGCAAGGGACCGAACATCGTCGGGCCGTTCGGGCTGTTCCAGCCCCTGGCCGACGGTGCCAAGCTGTTCCTCAAGGAAATGATCATTCCGTCGGGGGCCAACCCGGGCGTGTTCATCCTAGCGCCTTGCGTGACCTTTGCGCTGGCACTGATGGCTTGGGCGGTCATTCCCTTCGGTGAAGGGCTGGTCCTGGCCGACATCAACGTCGGTATTCTGTACCTGTTCGCGATTTCGTCGCTCGGCGTGTACGGCATCCTGATGGCCGGTTGGGCATCCAACTCGCGCTACGCCTTCCTGGGGGCGCTGCGCAGCGCCGCGCAGATGGTGTCCTACGAAGTGTCCATGGGCTTGGTGATCATCACCGTGCTGCTTTGTGTCGGCTCGCTGAACTTGTCGGCGATCGTCGAGGCGCAGCGCGACCTGTGGTTCGTGATCCCGCTGTTCCCGATGGCCGTGGTTTTCTTCATCTCGACCCTGGCGGAAACCAACCGCCATCCGTTCGATTTGCCGGAAGCGGAAGCGGAACTGGTCGCCGGGTACAACGTCGAATATTCGGGCATGGCCTTCGCCCTGTTCTTCCTGGGTGAATACGCCAACATGATCCTGATGTCGGGCATGACCTCGATCCTGTTCCTGGGCGGATGGTTGCCGCCGTTCGATATCGAGCCCCTGAACTGGATTCCGGGCCCGATCTGGTTCGCGGCCAAGATCGCGTTCTGTCTGTTTATCTTCATCTGGGTCCGCGCGACGTTCCCGCGCTATCGCTACGACCAGCTGATGCGCCTGGGCTGGAAAGTGTTCCTGCCGCTGTCGCTGTTCGCCGTTGCCGTTGTCGCCGGGGTGCTGGTCGCCTTCGACATGGTTCCCACGCCGGTTGCCGGGTAAGGTTAGGAGACTTCCATGAGCTTTATCGGACAAACCGCCAAGGCCTTGTTCCTAAAGGAACTTGTTTCCGGGATGGCGTTGACGCTGAAGTATTTCACCAAGCCCAAGGTGACCCTCAACTATCCCTATGAAAAGGGTCCGTTGAGCCCGCGGTTCCGGGGCGAGCATGCCCTGCGCCGTTATCCCAACGGTGAAGAGCGCTGTATCGCCTGCAAGCTGTGCGAAGCCATTTGCCCGGCGCAGGCGATCACCATCGAGGCTGAGCCGCGCGACGACGGTTCGCGCCGGACCACGCGCTACGACATCGATATGGTGAAGTGCATTTATTGCGGCTATTGCGAAGAAGCCTGCCCGGTCGACGCCATCGTCGAGGGCCCGAACTTCGAGTACGCCACCGAAACCCGTGAAGAGCTGCTGTACAACAAGTCCAAACTGTTGGCCAACGGCGACCGCTGGGAAACCGAAATCGCCGAGCGCCTGCGCGCCGACGCGCCCTATCGCTGATCGGGCGCTGAACGGAACGCCGTGACAGGCAAGGACGAGACCAAAAGGACCGACGAGGAGAGTATGAGGGTTTATCCGGACAAGTACCGCGGCCAGACGCGGGCAGGGGACGTGAAAGGGGGCGCGCGATGATCATCGAAGCCCTGGCGTTCTATATGTTCGCCTTCATCGCCGTCGCCGCCGGCGTGTTGGTCATTTCTTCCAAGAACCCCGTTCATTCGGTGCTGTTCCTTATCCTGGCGTTCTTCAACGCCGCCGGGTTGTTCGTGCTGCTGGGGGCGGAGTTCCTGGCCATGACCCTGGTCGTGGTCTACGTCGGCGCGGTCGCGGTGCTGTTCATGTTCGTGGTCATGATGCTGGACATCAATTTCACCGAACTGCGTGCCGGGTTCCTGCAGTACCTGCCGCTGGGTGGGGTGATCGGGCTGATCCTGCTGGCCGAGCTGCTGGTCGTCGCCGGGGGATGGCAGTCCATCGCCGCCGGAGCCAAGTTGGCCAAGGCTGTGGCGCCGGTCGCACCGGGGATCAGCAATACCCATGCCCTGGGTGAGATCATCTACACCAACAACGTCTATCTGTTCCAAGCGGCGGGCATGGTCCTGCTGGTCGCCATGATCGGCGCGATCGTGCTGACGCACCGTCGTCGCGACGGCGTCAAGAAACAGCGCATCGCCGATCAGAACGCCCGCGGCACCGACACGGTCGAAGTCCGCAAGGTCGAAGTCGGGAAGGGGATCTGAGCATGTTCGAAATCGGCCTTGCCCATTATCTGACCGTGGCGGCGATCCTGTTCACGCTCGGGATTTTCGGGATCTTCCTGAACCGCAAGAACGTGATCGTCATCCTGATGTCGGTCGAACTGATGTTGTTGGCGGTGAACATCAACCTGGTCTCGTTCTCGGTCTTCCTGGGTGACTTGATGGGGCAGGTATTCGCCCTGTTCGTCTTGACCGTGGCTGCCGCCGAGGCCGCCATCGGCCTTGCCATCCTGGTCGTGTTCTTCCGCAATCGCGGGTCTATCGATGTCGAAGACATCAACCTGATGAAGGGCTAGGGAGCGGCTCATGATCGAAATTCTCGCCGTATTCCTGCCGCTCGTCGGCTCCGCGCTCGCGGGCCTGATCGTCTTCATGCCGCAGGAAGACAAGCATAAGCAGCATGTCATGGACACGCTGGCGCAATGGGTGACCTGCGCCGGGCTGTTGCTGTCCCTGACCTGCGCCATCTTCTTGTTCAAGGACGTCGCACTGGACGGCAACGCCCGCGTGACCGAGCTGTTCACCTGGATCGATTCCGGATCGCTGGAAGTGTCCTGGGCGTTGCGCGTCGACAGCCTGACCGCCGTGATGATGATCGTCGTCACCGGCGTTTCGGCCATGGTCCACGTCTATTCGTGCGGCTACATGCACCACGACAAGTCGATCCCCCGGTTCATGAGCTATCTGAGCCTGTTCACCTTCTTCATGCTGACGCTGATCACCTCGGACAACCTGGTGCAGCTGTTCTTCGGCTGGGAAGGGGTGGGCCTTGCCTCCTACCTGCTGATCGGTTTCTGGTACGAACGCCCGTCGGCCAACGCCGCCGCGATGAAAGCCTTCATCGTCAACCGCGTCGGCGACTTCGGCTTCGCCCTGGGTATCTTCGCGACCTTCATGCTGTTCGATACGGTCAACCTGGACACGATTTTCAAGGCCGTGGCCGGCAAGTCCGATGCGACCCTGGTCGTGTTCGGCGCCGAATTCCATGCCCTGACGATCTGCTGCCTGCTGCTGTTCGTCGGTGCCATGGGTAAGTCGGCGCAGTTGGGCCTGCACACCTGGCTGCCGGACGCGATGGAAGGCCCGACCCCGGTTTCGGCCCTGATCCACGCCGCGACCATGGTG
>CAXGUG010000115.1:0-10071 GCA_964012715.1 uncultured Rhodospirillaceae bacterium
CTTCTTCCCTTCCTTGGACGGGGCGGGGAAATCCCAGGTGACCAGGAACGTCCCACCACCAAGCACCAGAGCCAGGGCGAGAATAACGATAATCTTTGAAAAGCTTTTCATGCGAGCGGCGGCCTATTGAGTTCTTCGTCTTCGGATATAGCCAGTGCAGGGCACGACACCCCTGTCGGCATTGGCCTTTTACGCGGCCTTCAGGGCTTCCTGCTAGCCCCCGACTATGGCATTTTTCCGGCGGCGGCGGGAAAGCCGAAGTTTATCGGCTCCATTCCGTGCTTTCAACGTCGCCCATCCGACCCTATATCGACCCCATGAGTTTCGAAGAAATGACCAACCAACTATCTGAAGAAAAACAAAAAACCGTCGTTCTGGTCGGCCTGATGGGGGCCGGGAAAAGCTCGGTCGGGCGAATTCTGGCGGCGCGCCTGGGCCTGCCGTTCATCGATTCCGATGACGAAGTCGAAAAAGCCGCCGGCTGCAGCATCGAAGATATCTTCGAAATATACGGCGAACCGGCCTTTCGCGACGTCGAGGAACGGGTGATCGAACGGCTGCTGGCCGGGCCGCCTGTGATCCTGGCCTCGGGCGGCGGCGCCTATATGAACCCGCGCACCCGGGAGCGGATCGCGGAACATGGGGTCAGCATCTGGCTCAAGGCGGACCTGGGCACGTTGGAGAAACGCACCCGTCGGCGCGCCGCCGGGCGGCCGTTGTTGCAGGGCACGGACCCATCGGCGAAACTGAAGCAATTGATATCAGAGCGCTATCCCGTGTACGAACAATCTGACATCACGATTGAAAGTCTCGATGAAACCCCGGAAAAGACCGCCGACAGAATCATCGAAAAGCTGACGGACGGCACCGAATGACCACCGACCAAACCGCCCACGAAACCCTGCGCGTCGACCTGGACGACCGCAGCTACGATATCGTCATCGGCAAGGGGCTGTTGCCCGACGCCGGACGGATGATCGCGCCGGTCCTGCGTTCGACCAAGGTCGCGATTATCACAGACGAGAACGTCGTTGCCGCCGGGCATCTGAAAACGCTGGAAGCCTCCCTGAGCGCGGCCGGCATTTCCAACCGCGCCATCGTTCTGGAACCCGGCGAGCAGACCAAGGATTTCGCCCATCTGGAGCGGGTGACCAACGACCTGTTGGCGGGTGGGATCGACCGCAAGACCGCGCTGATTGCGCTGGGCGGCGGGGTGATCGGCGATTTGACCGGCGTCTGCGCCGCCCTGACCCTGCGCGGCGTCGACTTCATCCAGATCCCGACGACCCTGTTGGCCCAGGTCGACAGCTCGGTCGGCGGCAAGACCGCGATCAACACCGCCGAGGGCAAGAACCTGGTCGGCGCGTTCTATCAACCGCGCCTGGTTCTGGCCGACACTGACGTGCTGGACACCCTGCCGCCCCGCGAACTGCGCGCGGGATACGCCGAGGTCGTGAAATACGGCGTGATCGACATGCCCGATTTCTTCGATTGGCTGGACGGCAACGGCAAGGCCCTGCTGGACGGCGACGCCGCCGCCCGTCGTCAGGCGATTCTGACCTGTTGCTCGGCCAAGGCGCGGATCGTCAGCGCCGACGAGACCGAGCAAGGCCTGCGCGCGCTGTTGAACCTGGGACATACCTTCGGCCACGCGCTGGAGGCCGAGGTGGGATACGGCTCGAAACTGCTGCATGGTGAGGCCGTATCCATCGGCATGGTCATGGCCCTGACCCTGTCCGCGCGCCTGGACCATTGCCCCGGCAACGACATCGGGCGGCTGACCGCACACCTGCGGGCGACCGGCCTGCCGTTCGACCTGTCAGGCCTGCCGACAGACGGCTGGACGGCGGAAAAGCTTTTGACCCACATGATGAAGGACAAAAAGACCGAAGACGGTAAGCTGACCTTCATCCTGGCCCGCGCCATCGGTGAAGCCTTCATCGAACGCAACGTCCCGATCGGCCCTGTGGCCGACGTTTTGAACGAATTTTTGGGGGGCCGGGCTTGAACCATTTCCCGCGGCCCCGGCCCACGAAGTGAGCGAATGTCATGGAAGACGAAACAAGCCTGATCACCATTCTGTTCCTGCTGCTGATGTCGGCGTTCTTTTCCGGCTCGGAAACGGCCCTGACCGCCAGTTCGCAGCCCTTCATGCACCGCCTGGAGCAAGGCGGCGACAAGCGGGCGGCGATCGTCAACCGCTTGTATGAGCAGAAAGAGCGGCTGATCGGCGCGATCCTGCTGGGGAACAACCTGGTCAATATCCTGGCGTCGTCCCTGGCGACGAGCCTGCTGATCACCTATTTCGGCGAAGCGGGCGTGGCCTACGCCACCCTGGTCATGACCCTGCTGGTCCTGATCTTCGCCGAGGTCATGCCCAAGACCTATGCGATCAAGAACGCCAACACCATGGCCTTGGCCGTGGGGCGGCCGATCCAGATTCTGGTGGCGTTTTTGTCGCCGGTTACCCACACGGTCGAGGTCATCGTGCGCGGCTGCTTCCGCGTGGTCGGGATCGACATTCGCGCCTCGGACGATGCCGAACACGAGCCCGAAGAAGAACTACGCGGCGCCATCGAACTGCATAAGGGCGATGAAGACACCGGCCTGGAGCGGACCATGCTGCGCAGCGTCCTCGACCTGGCCGACGTCGAAGTGGGCGAGATCATGGTCCACCGGTCAGCCGTGCAAACCTTGAACATCGATCTGCCGCAGAAGGAATTGATCGACGCCGTCCTCGATAGCCCCCATACGCGCCTGCCCCTGTGGCGGGACGACCCGGACAACATCGTCGGCGTGCTGCATGCCAAGGCCCTGTTCCGCGCCGTCAGCGCCGCCGGGGGCGATATGACCAAGCTGAACGTCCGGGATATCGCCGCCGAACCCTGGTTCATCCCCGAAACCACGCCGCTTTTGGACCAATTGGAAGCGTTCCGAGAACGGCGCGAGCATTTCTCGCTGGTGGTCGATGAATACGGCAGCCTGCAGGGGATCGTGACCCTGGAAGACATCATCGAAGAGATCGTCGGCGAGATCGACGACGAGCATGACCTGCGCGTCGCCGGTGTCGAGCCGCAGCCCGACGGCACCTACCTTTTGGACGGCACCGTAACGATCCGCGACCTCAACCGCGAATACGAATGGGGCCTGCCCGATGAAGAGGCCGCGACCGTCGCAGGCCTGATCCTGCACGAAGCACGGCGCATCCCCGATGTCGGCCAATCGTTCCGCCTGTTCGGGTTCCGCTTCGATATCGTGACCCGCCATCGGCATCAGATCACGCGCGTCCGGGTAACCCCGCCGCAACCGGGAGAAATCGGCGACTAAGACCGTGCCGACGCGACTACATCAGGTTTCGTTAATCCTTAACCCCGGCCTTTAATTCTCGTACAATGGGGGTCCGATACGGCGCGCGATGACGCCGGACGGGCCCCTGCCCGGGCATGCCCGGGAATAGACCGCGCAACACGAGAGGAAACGGCCGATGCAGCGCAAGATCATCCCGGACATCGTCCAACCCAGGGACCTGACCACGACGACCATTCACGCCACCGCCGAACAGGCCGCGCAAGACATGGCTGCGGCCAATGTCGCGGCGATTATCGTCATCGATAACAACGGTAAGCTGATCGGCATCCTGACCGAACGGGATTTGACCCGCCGTCTGGTCGCGGTAAACGCCCGGCCAAGCGAAACTAAGGTCGGCGATATCATGACCGCCAACCCCGACACTTTGGCGCCCAACGACCGGGCGTCTGATGCGTTGGAACTGATGCTGACCCGCCGTTACCGGCACCTACCGGTGCTCGGCGACGAAGGACGTTGCGTCGCCATGGTGTCGATCCGCGACCTGTACGAAGCGGTCAAAGAAGGCCTGGAAGAAAACATCCGGGAAACCGAAGCCTTCGTGTTCGGCGACCGCTACAGCGCCTGACCGCAAATTCCCTGAATTTCGGCCCGCCCGCCCCGGCGGTGCGGGCCCACTTGCCGTGCCTGGGCGGCTGGCGATAGACTCGCGCCAACGATCGCCCCGCCAACGCACCGGCGAAAGGGGCTCCCCCTATCCGACAGGAACAGACCATGCCGCTTAGCAAACCCGCGCCCCGCAAGCATATCCATTCCCGCGACATCCAATGCCGCGGGTACGAGCGCGAAGACGGCCTGTGGGACATCGAAGGCCATTTGACCGACATCAAAACCTACAGCTTCGAAAACCACGACCGGGGCGGCATCGCCGCCGGCGAACCGATCCACGACATGTACATCCGCCTGACGTTGACCGGCGACATGGTGGTTCAAGAAGCCGAAGCCGTGACCGCCTCCAGCCCGTTTTCGATGTGCGGCGACGTAACCAAGGCGTTTTCGAACCTGGTCGGGTTGAAGGTCGGCCCCGGCTGGCGCAAGAACGTGTCGCAGGCCATGGGCAACGTGCACGGCTGCACCCACCTGCGTGACATGCTGATGGGCCCCGTTGCCGTGACGGCGTTTCAGACGATCATCCCTGCCCGGAAAAAGCGCGGGGAACCCGGCCCGGGCAAGAAATCACCGCTGATCGATACGTGCTATGCGTTCCGCAGCGACGGTCCTGTGGTCAAGACGCGCTGGCCGGAATTCTATCAAGGAGAGGACGGCCCCGAGGGATCCTCGGAAGAGGCCGAAAAGAAGGCGGGCTGAGCGGGCGCTCAGCCGCCGCGAAACGCGTTCAACGCCTTATCGGCGATGCCGCCTTCCAATCCCGCACGGCTTGCCGCCAGACGGAAATAGGTGACGATAAAAGCCCGAACGGTCGACGTCCGGGACGAGCCCGAACGGACACCTTCGATCATTGTGCAGAGCTGATGCACGTTGATCTTTTCGGCTTCACAAATCTGGTCGAGAGCTTCCCACGTTGCACTTTCAAGTCTAAGGCTCGTTCTTCGCCCGTTGACGGTAACGTTTCGGCTAATGAGCTTGCTTTGCATATTCTTGCTGCGACCCCCTGTTCGCTACGGACGGTCTTAAATACCCGTTTAACGCTGTCTACCCGACGAACCTGCTGATTCGCCGCCTCATACTCAGTTCCCCCCGGTATCCAGCGCACCGCACGAGAGCGCTACAAGACCGGCACGCAGCCGGAATCGTCCACCGGTAGTTCAAACATCAGAGATTATCCCAACCATTTCAAGTTAGACGAAGGTAATAAGTCTGTTTTTCAACCTTCTGGTTGCACCCGAACATGATCATTTTTCCGGTGGACGGACCGAATGCCGACAATCTTGTCTGCATCGGTCGGGGCGCGCATATTACTGCCCATGGGAGAACTGCTGAAAAATCGGAAGACGAGCGTCCACGCACAGGCCTGCGAATGGCCTGGCTGCGATTGCGCCGGGGAATACAAGGCCCCGCGGTCGCGCGACGCGTTGAACGAATATCGCTGGTTCTGCCTGCCCCATGTGCGCGAATACAATCGCAACTGGAACTACTACAAAGGAATGGACGAGACCCAGGTCGAAGCCGACGTCCGCAACGATACGGTTTGGCAGCGCCCGACCTGGAAATTGGGCGCCGGGCAATCCGCCAAATTCGGGCGCACCCGGATCCACGACCCCCTGGGCGTCGGCGACGCCGCCAGGGATGCCGAAGCGCGCATCAACGGCGCCAATCCGCCCGAAACCGTCAAGGCCGACGCCAAGACCAGCCGCGCCCTTGCCGTATTCGGCCTTGAAATCCCCGTCACGATTGACGACGTGAAGGCCAGATACAAAGAACTGGTCAAACGCCACCACCCAGATGCCAACGGCGGCACCAAGACGGCGGAGGAGGAATTCAAGAAGGTCAGCGAGGCTTATGCCGCGCTTCTCGACTTTCTCGCCCCTTGACGGCCCGCCGCTTAACCCCTACGACGTTTGCCAAACATTACCGCGCCTTGTCCTGGGTTCCCGGGGCAGCCTCAGAAACTGGATTGATTAAATGACAACTTTGGAATCGACCGCCACCCCCGGGATCGATGCCGGCCACCAAGTGCCGGATACGACCGTTTCCGTGCGCGACGCCTTCGGAATCGACAGCGACTTGGAAGTCCCGGCCTTCTCCGAAGCCGAAGAGCATGTGCCGGAACGGGATGAAGCCTATCGCTTCGACCGGGAGACGACCCTCGCCATCGTGGCGGGCTTCGCCTACAACCGGCGCGTCATGATCCAGGGCTATCACGGCACCGGCAAGTCGACGCACATCGAACAAGTCGCGTCGCGCCTGAACTGGCCGTGCATCCGGGTCAACCTGGACAGCCACATTTCCCGTATCGATCTGGTCGGTAAGGACGCCATCGTCCTGCGTGACGGCAAGCAGGTCACCGAATTCCGCGAAGGCATCCTGCCCTGGGCGCTGCGCAATCCCTGCGCCCTGGTGTTCGACGAGTACGACGCCGGTCGCCCGGACGTGATGTTCGTGATCCAGCGCGTCCTGGAAGTCGACGGCAAGCTGACCCTGCTCGACCAGAACTCGGTGATCAAACCGCATCCGTATTTCCGCCTGTTCGCCACCGCCAATACGGTCGGCCTCGGCGATACCACCGGCCTGTATCACGGCACGCAGCAGATCAACCAGGGACAGATGGACCGTTGGAGCATCGTCTCGACCCTGAACTACCTGCCGCATGACGAAGAAGTCGAAATCGTCTGCGCCAAGGTGCCCGATTATGCCAACAAGGCCGGCAAGGACACGGTCAGCGCCATGGTCGAACTGGCCTCGCTGACCCGCACCGGCTTCATGAACGGCGACATCTCGACCGTCATGTCGCCCCGCACGGTCATCACCTGGGCCCAGAACGCCCGCATTTTCAACGACGTGCCTTATGCTTTCCGGGTTACGTTCCTGAACAAATGCGACGAAATCGAACGCCCCGTGGTCGCCGAATACTATCAGCGCTGCATGGGCGAGGAACTTCCCGACTCCGCCATGCGCGCGGTGTTGCAGTAGGAACCCTGATCCCCGGTCGGGCCTTGCCTGGCCGGGAAACGGGGCCGAATATTAGGCTATGAGCAACTCTGAACGCCCGGCAGATCTTCTGAAACGCGTCACCGCCGCGACGGTGAAGGCCGTTTCGCGCCGTCCTGAACTGGAAGTCCACTTCCAGGCCTCGGGCGGATCCGTGAGCGAGGGCGCGATCAACCTGCCCACGCCGTCCGGGCCGCCCAGCGCCGAAGGCATTACCAAGCTGCGCGGCGTGGCCGATGCCCTGGCCTTGCGTCTGCGCTACCACGACGCCGACGTTCATCGCCGCATGGCCCCCGCCGGGCCGGACGGACATGCCGTGTTCGAAGCCTTGGAACAGGCGCGCTGCGAAAGCCTGGGCGCGCAACGCATGGTCGGCGTGGCCGACAATCTGGATTTCCTGCTGGCCGAGAAATGCCGGTCCAAAGGCTATGGCGCGGTCACCGAACGCGACGAAGCGATGCTGCCCGACGTTCTGGGCCTGCTCGCCCGCGAACGCCTGCCCGGCCAGACCCTGCCCGCCGAGGCCAAGCAACTGGTCGACCTGTGGCGTGACGAGTTGACCGGCAAGGTCGGCGCGCAGTTGGACGAACTGAGCAACAACGCCACCAATCAGGAAGCCTACGGCGACATCGTGCGCCAGATGATCACCGCCCTGGACATGATGACCGAGGCACCGGCCCCGTCCGAGCCCGAGAACCAGCAGGATTCGTCCGAGGAAGACCCGGAACAAGGCGGCGAACAGAATCAGGACCCGAACGCGGACATGGATTCCGACGGCTCCATGACCAGCGAATCCGGCGAAGCCGAGATGTCCGACGACATGGAGTACTCGACCGAGGGCTTCGACGACGACGTGATGTCCGGCGAAGGCGAGGAAGAACCCGCCGGTCCGTCCGATTGGGACGACCGTTGGCAGCGCAATTCGCCTGACGACATGGCGCTCTATAAAGCCTTTACCCAGGCCTATGACGAAGTGGTCGAAGCCGAGGAACTTTGCGATTCCGAGGAGCTGACACGCCTGCGCGCCCAGTTGGACCAGCAGCTGTCACACCTGCAAGGCGTGGTTTCGCGCCTGGCCAACCGGCTGCAGCGTAAGTTGATGGCGCAGCAGACCCGGTCCTGGGACTTCGATCTGGAAGAAGGCATCCTGGACGCGGCGCGGCTGTCCCGCGTGGTCACCGACCCGCTGCATCCCCTGTCGTTCAAGCAGGAACAGGATACGGAATTCCGCGACACGGTCGTCGGTCTGCTGATCGACAATTCCGGCTCGATGCGCGGCCGTCCGATCACCGTCGCCGCGATGAGCGCCGATATCCTGGCCCGCACCCTGGAACGCTGCGGCGTCAAAGTCGAGATCATGGGCTTCACGACCCGGTCATGGAAGGGCGGACAATCGCGCGAAGACTGGGTTGCCCAGGGCAAGCCTCGCAATCCGGGCCGCCTCAACGACCTGCGTCACATCGTTTACAAGGGCGCCGACATGCCCTGGCGCCGCGCCCGTCGCAACCTGGGCCTGATGCTGCGCGAAGGCCTGCTGAAGGAAAACATCGACGGCGAAGCCCTGATGTGGGCGCATAACCGCCTGCTTGGCCGCCCCGAACAGCGGCGCATCCTGATGGTCATTTCCGATGGCGCGCCGGTCGACGATGCGACCCTGTCCGCGAACCCGGGCAATTACCTGGAAAAGCATCTGCGCGACGTCATCCACTTCATCGAAAACAAATCTGATGTGGAATTGACCGCCATCGGCATCGGCCACGACGTGACGCGCTATTACCGCCGCGCCGTGACCATCGTTGATGCCGAGGAATTGGGCGGCACAATGATGGCCAACCTCGCCGAACTGTTCGACGAGGAATACATCAACAGCCAGGCCCCGCGCGGCCGCCGCGCGGCTGGATGACGGGGCCGTTCGGCAGCGTTTCCGCCGCCGCACTGTCGCTTTGGCGGCTTATTCCTTCCATCGCATTCGCCGCCCTTCTGTGGCTGAGCCTTGATCCGTCCGTGGCTCGGGCCCAGAACCTCGTGGATACGGTCTGGCGTCTGCGGCCCATGTCGCTGGCCGCCCTGCAGACCGATTACCGGGGAATGGAGTTGGTCGGCATGAAGCTGCCGCCCGCCGCCGAGTACGACATTCCCCTGGCCGATCCGGCGGCGACCATCACCAAGATTCAGTCCGCGATCGACCATGTCCTGAAATTCTCGCCCGTCGCCGCGGCGGGGATCGCTAAACTGGCCGAGAACGGCAAGATACGGATCGTCTATGACGCGGCCTTTCCGCCCAAGTCCTTATCGCGGGTCATTATCGCGGCCTATCTGGTCGGCGAATTCCAGCCGCAGGACGACAAACGCGATTTTACCGTCGTGGTCGGGCGGTTCGGGGCCAATTGGACGGCAGAGGAACTTGCCCCCGTCCTGGTCCACGAACTGATCGGCCACGGCATCCAGCGCCTTAAAAATCGCTTCGGCGCGGACCGGCCCATCGACCTCGAATGCGAGGCGCGGCTGTGGCAGCAGCTTTACATCGCCGATGCAGGCATGGCCCAAGACACCCGCGACATGGTGCGGTTCCGCAAGACCACCAATCGCCGGGTATGTCACGATTTCCGACGCTACCTGCACCACGCGCAGCCGACCCTGATGCAACAGTGGGATTCCGGCCATTTCGCCATGTCCCAGGTTCTGGCGCAGTTCGATCCCTACTACACCTTTGTTCGCGCCAAGCGGAAAGCGAAGCCCTGAACCTTCGCTGGGCGGTCATCAAGGTTTCACATCCCCGCCCTATCCTCATCGAATGAGCCTGACGCCAATTGCCGAGCGGGGCCCCTGATGGGTTGGTTGCTGACATTGATGCTGGCCGTGCCGCAGGTTAACGGCCCCCTCCAGGTCGAAATGTGGTTTTCCCGCGAAACCTATTGCTCCTTCGCCGCCGACAAGTTCGCCGAACAGCCGATGTTCGCCCTGCCGCCGGGCCAGCCGAAGGCCTCGGTCAAGGTCATCAGCAGCACCTGCCGCGAGTTGAAGGACGAGGAAGCCAACCGCGTGCCCCGGCACATGCGCCCGGCATCGCCCGAGACCGATACCGGCTTCTAATCC
>CAXGUG010000116.1:0-9836 GCA_964012715.1 uncultured Rhodospirillaceae bacterium
TTGACGATCCGGCCCCAGCCCCGTTCGACCATACCGGGAATGCAGGCCCGGCACAGACGGAAGGCGGCGTTCATGTTGACGTCCAGGACGCGGTCCCAGATTTCGTCGGTCATGTCCAAGAAGGCATGGCTGGGGCGGACGGCCGCGTTGTTGACCAGCACGTCGATCCCGCCGAAATGTTCGATGGCCTGTTTGGCCATGGCGTCGCAGGCGTCCTTGTCGCCGACGTCGGCCATGATGACCAGGGCCTCGGCACCCAAGGCGCGGGCTTTTTCCGCCACTTCGTCGCAGGAAGCTTTATCGCTGGAACCGTTGATGACGACGTTGTAGCCGTCTTCGGCCAGGGCCAATGCCGTGGCGCGGCCGATGTTCTTTCCCGACCCGGTAATCAGGGCCGCACGTTTACGTTCAGTAGTCATGGATGTGTCCTCATAGGATGTCGTTTTCCCGACCCTAAGCAAGGGCGGGAAGACTGGCAACCGTCACGGACGGAAAACTCAGGCGCGGGCCGAGAAAAGCGGCTTCAGGCTTTCGCTGACGTTCTGGCGCCCGACGAAGGAAACCAAATGCGTCACCTTGGCGCCGTCTTCGGACAGCGGCATCCGCAGGGACTTTAAAGGGTTCTCGACGCCTTCGTAGGAATTGAGAAAGACCACGGGGCGGCGCGCGTCGCGGACGGCGTTGTATTGCCGGGTCAGCAGGTCCGCAGACCAAGCGTCGGCCATGTCGGTCAGCTTCTTTCCGGTGTAGTCCCGCTGGTGGTACTGGGTATGGCCCGAGCCCCAATAGCGATAGACGTATTCCGGCGGTTCGCCGACGACATCCAATACCAGGATATAGGGCAGCGTCCGGGATGGCAGCTCATGCAGGTGAAAATCCGTCCAGCGCGGGGCAAATGCCTCGCCCTGTTGGCCGCGCCAATAGGTCAGGCAGTCGGAGATACAAGAATCCTCAACGGAATCCGGATCCTGAACATCCGAACGAACCACTGGCCGCATGTAGCCATCCAATATGATTGGCGGAAGTGTCTGCATCACACCGTATGTCTCGAGGTCCCGGCTTTCTGCTTTATGCGCCGGTTGTAATGTGAGGATATAATCCCCATTACGCTACAGTAACCCTGACTTAAGTCTATATTGTGGGCGATTTGCCGTTTATGCGGGTTGGCTTGGTGATTTGCGCCGCAAGGCTGGTAACCCTATGTTTTTCTCCGTAATGCGGGAGAAGACGACATGCTAGCGAAACGCCGGACTTTCCTTATTCCCCTGGCCGTGGCCGCCGCGGCCTGTATCGCGGCGAGCCCCGTTCAGGCGGGCCTCGCGCCGCATAAAGCGGTCTATGATCTGTTGCCTGGCGCTGTGTCGGGAAAGACGCCCTATGACGGCGTGGAGGGCCTTGTCACGCGCTCGGTCGAACGTACCTGCGACGGATGGATCGTCGCCGAGCATATGGTGATGCGGGTGCTCACCCGTGTCGGCGGCGTGATCGATCGGGAAATCCGATTCACCAGTTGGGAAGCGGCGGACGGGACCAAGTACCGGTTCGCGGCGACGATCAAAAGCAAGGCCGGCAACGAAGATAAAAAGCTGAAGGGGACGCTCAGCGTCGATCACGACGGCGGGGCCGGTACGGCGGTTTATAGCGCGCCGGAAGGCTACAAGGTCACCCTGCCGGAAGGCACCTACCTGCCGGTCGGGCAGATCAGGAAGCTTTTGGCGGATGCGGCCGCCGGGAAGAAGCAAACCCAGTTCCATACCTTTGACGGGACCGAGGAAACGGGGCCGGAGTTGATGTCCAGCGTCATCACCAAACGGCTGAAGCCAGGTGAAGGCAAAGGCATGCGGACGGCATGGGGCCCTATGGGCGGCGGCGCGGGATGGCGTGTGTCATCGGCGTTTTTCGACACGACAGGCGATCCGGCCAAGCAGCAGGCCCAGTCGACGCCCAGCTATCAGATGGACGTCGAAATCCTGGACAACGGCGTGCCGCGCCTGTTGGAAATGGACCTGGGCGGGTTCACCGTCGTTCAGTTGCTGAAGACGGTCGAACCGCTGCCCGAGCCTAAATGTAAGTAATTATCGGGGGATGCCCGTCACTTATTGCGCGCCTTGGCGACCAGTTCACGCAAGGTGTCGATGTCGATGGCGCCTGGAACAAGGTCGTCGCCGACGATAAACGCGGGCGTGCCGCGGATGCCGAAGGTTTCCGCCAATTGGTGGTTGTGGTTGATCTGGGCGTCGACGGCGGCGTCCTTCATGCCGGTGCGCAGTTTGTCGACGTCGTAACCGACATCTTTGGCGATCCGCAAAATTCGATCCTCGGGCAGGGCGCCGGAGGTCTTCATCAGCTCGGAATGAAAAGCCATGTACTTGCTCGGGTCCAAGGCCCAGGCGGCCAGGGCCGCGCGCGATGCGGTCAGTGAATCCGGCCCAAGGATGGGGAATTCCTTGAACACCCAGCGTAGGTTCTTGTCTTCCTTCAGCAACTGCGCGACCAGCGGGTAGACCCGTTTACAGTAGCCGCAGCGATAGTCGAAGAATTCGACCACGGTGACGTCGCCTTTGGGGTTGCCGACAAAGGGTGCGCCTTCGGCCTTGACCAGAGCTTCCTTATGGGCGTTCAGGGCCTGTTTGGTCCGCTCTTCCTGGGCTTTCTGTTCGCGCTCGCGATAGGCCTGGATGGCTTCGACCACGATTTCCGGATGGCTCAGAAGATATTCCCGCACGACATTCTCGATGCCGGCGCGTTGGGCGGCGTCGATAGCGGCGGCTTTGTCCTGCGCCTGGGCGGTGCCGAGGGCCGAAACCGAAAGAGCCAACGCCAGAAAGGCAGCGCGCAGGGCCGGAAAGCGGAATTTCATGATCGATCCTTTATTTGAATTTGGTGGCGGCATATTGGTCCAGACCGTTTGCGGGGGCAAGCCGCGCCGCGGCCTGTGATCCTCACGTTTGCGTCAGCGCCAATTATCGCATCAGGCGCAGGTTTGAGATCAGGGCGGCGGGGGGCGTGCGGCCGGATCGGCGGGGTGTCGGCACCGCCCGCGCCGCGACGAAGACGATCCGCGTGTGGCTGGACGACAATCCGGGCCAAGCGCGGTCGTGCAGGGTGATCAGGTCGATCCCTTCCTGCCAGCGGCGCCCCAGGCCTTCTTCGCCGCCGCGCACGGTGTAGCGCGCGGGCGCGGCGCCGTGCGGCATGTCCAAGGTTCCCCGGCGCAGGGCTTTTTCATTCCAGACCAGTTCCAGAATGCGGACGCCGTCGGGAAGATGGCGCAGGGTTTCATCGCGCTCGGGCAGGGGGCGTGAGGTATCGGCGAAGCCGACGGCGATGCGCACCGGGTGATAAGGCCCCTTGTGTGGCGACAGTTTCCAGGTCCAGGTCAGGTAAGGGGCGGCCAGAAGGTGCTGGTCGATGCGCCGTCCCAGGATCAGGTCGTCTTCCCCCGCGGTGATTTGGACCACCGGCAGGCCTTCGTCGGCGACCATGCGGGCACTACCGTTCGTCGGATCGCCGACGATCAACCACCGGTCGCCGGGATCCAGCCCGGCAAACAAGGGCGACGGGCCCAACGTGGCCATGATCGACTGGATTTCAGAGGGATCGCTCGGCGTGCCCGCAGGCCCGGTGACGCAGCCGAACAGACCGAGCGTCAACCCCGCCGCCAGAAAGGCGGACAGTCGGCGGGCGGCGGGACGACGGCGGACAGGCGCCACGCCTATTGACCCTTCCGCTGGTCGCGTTGTTGCTGGGTGGCGTTGATGATGTCCTTGGCGCGCAGCCATTCGGAGCTGCCTTCCTTAAAGGACCGGGCCGCGATCTCGCCGTTGTAGATCGCCTTTTCCGTCTCGCCGCGCAGGAATGCGGCCTCGGCGTGGTACAGGCGGGCGCGGGGCTCGTCGCCTTTCTTGTAATAGGCATTGCCGAGAAGCTGATAAATCGCCGGTGAAAACCGCTCGTAATGAGAGGCGAACTTGAGGTTTTCGATGGCGTCGTCGATCACCTCGGGCTCGCCCACGGCCAATTGGATTCGCGCCAATTCGTAGCGCAGCAGGTCCGATTCCGGCAGAAGCTTCACCGCCTTGGTATAGGATTCCATGGCTTCCTTGGCGCGGCCGTTCTCGAACAGGCCCTGGCCGCGAACTTCGTTGAAATAGGGGTCGTCCGGGTAATCCGCGAGCAGGCTGTCGATGGCTTTCAGAAAGTCGTCGATCCGCGCCAGCTTGAAATAGGCGATGGCGCGGGCATATCGGGCCGGGACGCTGGCGTCGTCTTTTTTATAGGTCCGCAGGGCCTGCGTCGGTGTCAGAAAGCCGATCAGCTTCGCTTGCATGCGTTTGTGCTTGGCGACCAGATCGGGGCTGTCCGGCACGTTGGAAAAGGGCGACCGGTCGACATGGGCCTGTAGCGCGTCGATACGTTCGCGGGTCAGCGGGTGGGTCAACAGGTACGGGTCGCGTGCCGCGCTGATCAGCAATTCGTTGGATTCCAGCTTGCCCATGAATTCCAGCAAGCCTTTTGTCGATTGATGCGTCCGGTCCAGATAGGTCATGGCGGCCTGGTCGGCGGCACCTTCGTGGCCGCGGCTGTAGGCCAGGAACGAACGCTGCGTCATGCTCTGGCCGCCGCCCATGATAACGGCGCCCGCATCCGGCGCACCGGCCAGGACCGCGGCCCCGCCCAGGATCATCGACAGGATCGTCGCAGCGGCCGTGCGCGACAGAGCTTCGTGGGTGCGCGCCAAGTGTCCGCCCGCGATATGGCCCGTTTCGTGGGCGATCACGCCGATCACCTGACCGGGGGTATCTGCCTGAATTAGAAGGCCTGTATTGATGAACATGTTCTGCCCACCCGCGACAAAGGCATTGAGCCGATGATCGTTTACGAGGTAGGTCTTAATCGACTTGGGATTGAGCCCGGCGGCTTCGAACACTGGCGTCGCGTATTCCCGAATGATATTTTCAATCTCGACGTCCCGGATCATGGACAATGACCGCGCAAGGGAGGCCGTCGACCAAGAAGTTAGGCCGATGGCAAAAACGACAAGTAGAAACAACGGCTTAAAAATGCGGTTTTGCAAATCGATCAGCGCCGGTTGGGACGCGTTCCCTTCTGTTTCCGGGCGATTCAAACGTAGTATCGCCCCTGGCTTCCGTCAATTGACCATCCCTCTGCTTTCTGGCCTTTTGATGGCCGGGATTCTGAGCGGGTGTTCCAGCGGATTCTCCAATCCGTTCGGTAAGGACGAGCCGGAGAACACGAAACAACTGGGCGAAACCGGGTTTGTTCGCGGATTCCTGGGCGGGGTCGTGGCCGATGACCCGCAAGCGACCGTGGTCGGACGGGATATCCTGTCCGCGGGCGGGTCTGCCGCCGACGCTGTCGCAGCGATGTATTTCACGATGGCGGTGGTCAAGCCGACCAACGCGGCCCTGGGCGGCGGCGGTATCTGCGTTATTCGTGATAACGAGAACAAGCGAAACGACGTTCTGGCCTTTCCGCCGACGGTGCCGCGCGACGCCAATGGGCAGGCGCGCGGCAATGTCCCCATTCCGGGCAATCCGCGCGGGTTCGCGGTGCTCCACGCCCGTTTGGGCAAACTGAAATGGGGCCAGGTCGTTCAACCGGCGGAAAATCTGGCGCGCTTCGGCAGCATCGTATCGCGGGCTTTCGCGATGGACCTGCGGGCCCAGGCTGGGCGTCTGGCAGGTTTGCCCGAGGCCGCGATGCTGTTCCGCAAGCGTGGCGAAAAACATCTGGCCGACGAAGGCGACCGCGTTGACCGGCTTCGCCTGGCAGGTGTTCTGGGCCGCATGCGGGTGCGCGGCGTCGGCGATTTTTACCAGGGGCAGTTGGCGCGAGATTTCATCGACGATGCCAACAGCCGGGGCGGCGCGCTGACGATTGAGGACATGCGCGGCTACCTGCCCGAGGTTCGCCCGGCCGTTACCTTGCCGTTCATCGAGCGCACTCAATTCCTGTTCCCGAGCGCACCGGAATTGGGGGGCGTGCTGGCGGCCGATCTGACGGGCATTCTCGCCCAGTCGAAGTATTACGAAGAAGACCCGGAGACACGCCGCAATTTGGCTGCCGAGGGCTTCCTGGCCGCGCAGGCGCGCCGGGCGGATTGGTTGCGGCGCGACGGATTGGTGACGCAGCCGGCCTATTTCTTCGCCAATGCCGACCGTCATGCCTTGATCGCCAAGGCGTTGGATGACGAACGCCATAGCCAGAAACCGCCGACCGGCGATGGGGCGGTGGCCCTGCCGACCGGCGCGAATTCGGCGGGCTTGGTCGCGGTCGACAAGTTCGGTTCCGCCGTGGCTTGCACGGTGACGATGAACGGCGCCATGGGCTCTGGCAAGATTGCGCCCTCGCTGGGGTTCCTGCTGGCGCAACCGGCTGGGCCGAATTCCCTGCCGCCGGTTTCGGCGACCCCGATGTTGTTGGTCGGCGATCAGCGTGCGGATCGGACGTTGGAAAAAGTGTTCATGGCGGCGACGGTGACCGGCGGGCCGGGGGCGACCGAAGCCCTGACCGATCTGGCGCTGCGGGTCGCTGGGGGCGGTGAGACCCTGGAATCGGTGCTACGCGGCCCCCGGATGTTCTATGCCGAGGGGAACGACGCCCTGGTGATCGAACCGAGCCTGCCCGCGGACGCACAGACGAAGCTGCGTGGGCAAGGACATACCCTTCATCCCGCGGCATCGGCGGCGCGGATCAACGCCATCTATTGCGACACCGGCGTGCCGTCAGACAATCAGTCCTGCGGTGCTTTCGCGGATCCCCGCGGATATGGTCTTGGTGCCGTCGGCGACCGTTAGACAGAGTTCGTAATCATGGTTTTGAAAGCGTCTTCACGCGGCCAGGTGCCGCCGTTCATCGTTATGGATGTCATGCGCGCCGCCGAAGAGCGCGAGCGCGCCGGTGGCGACGTCTTGCACCTTGAGGTTGGTCAACCGGCCACCGCCGCGCCCCGAAAGGTGATTGAGGCTGCCGAACAGGCCCTTAGGGACGACCGTATCGGTTACACCAACGCGCTTGGCATGTGGGAGCTGCGCGAGGCCATCGCCAAGCATTACGGCGGCGCCTACGGCGTGTCGGTGGCCCCGGACGAGGTCGTCGTTACGACAGGGTCGTCGGGCGGTTTCGTGCTGTCGTTCATGGCGGCGTTCGACGCGGGTGACCGGGTTGCCTTGGCGTCCCCTGGATATCCGGCATATCGAAATATCCTGACCGGCTTAGGGGTTGAGGTTGTCGATTTGCCGACGACGCTGGAAGACAATTTCCAGCCGACCGTGGCGCGCCTGGAAGCTTTGGATCAGGTGCCGGATGGCCTGATCGTCGCCAGCCCGTCGAACCCGGCGGGCACAATGATCCATCCCGAAGAATTCAAGGCCTTGATCGAGTATTGCCGAGTGCACGGCATTCGTCTGATCTCCGACGAGATTTATCACGGGATCACCTATGGTGTGCCTTGCGTGACAGCCTTGAACCACACGCGGGACGCGGTGATCATCAATAGCTTCTCCAAGTACTATTCGATGACCGGCTGGCGCTTAGGCTGGATGATCGTTCCCCAGGATTTGCAGCGTTCGATCGAATGTCTGGCGCAGAACCTATTCATTTCGTCGCCTGCGATTTCGCAATTGGCTGGGATTGCGGCCTTCGACTGTGTGGAAGAACTGGAAGCCAACGTCCAACACTACGCCCGCAACCGCGAGCTTCTATTGGACAAGCTGCCCAAGGCGGGGTTCAGCCGCCTGGCACCGGCGGAGGGGGCTTTTTACATCTATGCCGATGTTTCCGAGATGACCGACGATGCGACGGACATGTGCCGCCGCATGTTGGCGGAAATCGGCGTGGCCGCAACGCCGGGTGTCGATTTCGACCCGACGCGGGGCCACCACTTCGTGCGCTTTTCCTTCGCCGGGGGCGAAGCCGAAGTCGCGGAAGCTGCGGACCGCCTGATTACTTGGCGGCGCTGAGCCAAAACAAAACGCCGGTGGATTTCTCCACCGGCGCTTCATTACGCATTCTTTGAAACCGGACGCTTAGTCCATCAGGCGGTTCCACCACCCACGCCGCGCGGGGGCGGCTTCGGTGGTTGCGCCGACTTCGATCACGACGGTCTTGGCGGCGGCCTGTTGGTCTTCGCCTTCGTCGGTATCGGTCGGTGCTTCCGCAACTGCTTCAGGTTCGGGCGCGGCCAAAGCCGGAACGGGTTCCGGCGCGGGCAGGGCGGACATGGGTTCCGGCGCAGGTAGCGCTTCGGGTTCGGCCGGGGCAGCGTCTGCCACCGGTTCTTCCGTCGTTGCGGTTTCCGCCGGTTGTTCCTCGGCAGCGGCCTTGCGGGTCCGGCGACGGCGCGGTTTGGCGGGTTTCTCTTCCTCGCCTTCGGCGGCTTCGGCTTTTTCCTCGGTCGCCTTCTTGCGGCGGGTCCGCGTCCGCTTCGGCTTTTCGGCCGGTGCTGCTTCCGCTTCCGCCTCGACGGTGGCTTCGGCGGTGTCGGTCACGGCGACTTCAGCCGGGCTTTCGGCGTCGGCTGTCGCTTCGGAGGCGTCGCTTTGCGGAGCTTCAAGCTGAGCCGGGGCATCGCCCTGGTCCGCTTCGCCACTGTCGGCAGTGACCTGCTCTTCGTCAGATTGCTCTTCGCCGGTTTGTTCTTCACCAGCCTGGGCGTCGGTGCGGCCCTCTTCAGAGCGCCGCCGCCGCCGTCCGCCACGGCGACCACGCCGCCGGCGTTTCGGTTGGGCTTCTTCGGTGCCGTCCGCGGCACCTTCGCGGGTTTCCGTTTCGCCGTCGGCATCGGCTTCGTCCGAGGCGTCGTCGGACTGATCGTCCGACTGCGTCTCGATCTGATCCGACGTCTCGGCATTGTCCTGCCGCTTGCGCCGACGGGACCGCCGACGGCGACGACGACCGCCGTCTTCCTCGGATTTTTCTTCCTCGGTGTTGGTTTGAACCTCGACAGCCGTCTCCACGGCGCCGTCGGCCTTGACCCGGTCAAGGCGGAAGTCCGGCGGGATCAGCGTGTCGTCGGCTTCGATCCGGACCATCAGGTCGAACCGCTGTTCGATCTCGGCGATGGCCGGGCGTTTGTTGTTGAACAGGTACAGCGCGACAGCCGTCGGCGTGTACAGGGTCAGCTGCTTGGAGCGGCCCTTCTGTCCTTCTTCACCCAGAACCCGCAGCATCTGCAGGGCTGTCGATTCCGTGGACCGGCGCACCCCGGTGCCGCCGCAGTGCGGGCAGGTTTCGAAGCTGGTTTCATGCAGTGACGGGCGCAGCCGCTGACGCGACAGTTCCAACAGTCCGAACGGGCTGATCCGGCCGATCTGGATGCGGGCGCGGTCATTGCGCATGGCGTCCTTCAGGGCGCGTTCGACCTTGGACTGATTGCGGCTGACTTCCATGTCGATAAAGTCGATCACGATCAGACCGGCCAGGTCGCGCAGGCGCAACTGGCGGGCGATCTCTTCCGCCGCTTCAATGTTGGTCTTAAGCGCCGTTTCCTCGATGTTGCGCTCTTTGGTCGCGCGGCCCGAGTTGACGTCGATGGACACCAAAGCTTCCGTCGGGTTGATGACGATGTAGCCGCCGGACCGAAGCTGAACCTCGGGCTCGTGCATGCCGTGCATCTGGCTTTCGACGTGGAATTTCTGGAACACCGGCACGTCGCTTTCGTCGTGCGGCTGGACCTTCTTGGCGTGGCTGGGGATCAGCAACTTCATGAAGTCCTTGGCCGCGCGATAGGCGTCCGAACCCTGGACGATGATCTCGTCGATGTCCTTGGTATACAGGTCGCGGATAGCGCGTTTGACAATGTCGCCTTCCTC
>CAXGUG010000117.1:0-9590 GCA_964012715.1 uncultured Rhodospirillaceae bacterium
CGCCCATCGCGCAATGCTTCCCAGGTCAGGAACTGCGCCGCACGGATCAAGCCGACCCCGGCCAGCGCCGCGTCGTACAGCAATGACGCATCGTTGACGACCAGCGAGCCCTTAACGTCGAGAATGCGCGGGCCATCGGCCCCCTTGAACTCCCAACGATTGATCGTTGTCTCGAAACTGACGCGCAGACAGTTGTGATCGGCCAGATCGTCCGGCGTCATCGGTACGCCATGGCGCTCGAAATAGGCGGGGGCACCGGCCACCACGCGTTTGACCGGCGTCAGACGGCGGGCGATCAGGGAGGAATCGGTCAACGTACCGATCCGCAAGCCCACATCGACGCCCTCGCCGACCAGATCGACCATGCTGTCGGACAAGGTGAACTGGACCTGAAGTTCGGGATAGGCCTCGATAAATTCATGCAGATGCGGGATGACGGCGAACCGCCCGAACGCGGTCGAGGAATTGACCTTAAGCACGCCGCGCGGCTCAGCATGCAGTTCACGCACCGCCAGTTCCGCAGCCTCGATTTCTTCCAGGATCGTCACCGCCCGATCGAAATAGGTGCGGCCCTCTTCCGTCAGGCTGATGGATCGGGTGGTGCGGTTCAGCAAGCGTGCGCCCAATCGATCCTCCAACCGGCCGATCAGTTTGCTGACGGCGGACGGCGTAATGCCCAGATCCCGCGCGGCGGCGGAAAACCCACCGCCTTCGACCGCGCGGACGAACACCGCCATTTCACTGTCCCGATCCATGAATCCTCCACACATGCGTTTATTGAATTTATTTCATAAATCATAATCCATATAGGGTGATTATCAATCAAAACTCTCATGGTTAAGGTTTGTCCAACATTAGGCATTCATTGAGTGCCGAACAGGATTAATCGGACATGATCAAGGAGTAACGCCATGTCCATGACACCTCTCGAACTTCGAAACGCCGTTCCACTGACCGAAATCGAAGCCGGAATCCGGCTGGGCCGTCGCCTGCGCGCCGAAGCCCTGCGCGACATCGTCGGTCGGATGTTCCGCTATTCCCGCCCCGGCAATCGCTGCGAAGGGGCCGCAACGCTTTAACCGCCCGGTCGTCTGCGGTGCTCCTTGGAGGCATCTCCACCGGCTAGCCCCTTGTCCGGCTCGGAGCGAAATGACGCCATCTCCCTACTTGATAGTAGATAGGCAACTAAAAGGGCGGCCCTTGGGCCGCCCTTTCTTTCATCCCGTCAGCCCCTTTTCTTTTGGGTCATAGCCCCGCACACTCCCCCCATGACAGCGCGGCAAAAAGCGGACCTCCACCTGTGACCCTGGACCAAATCTTGATCGTCGGACTGATCGTGGTGACGCTCGGACTATTCGTCTGGGACCGTTGGCGCTACGACGTGGTCGCCTTCGCCACCCTGTTGGCCGCCGTCGTGCTGGGGCTAGTCCCGGCGCGGGAGGCCTTCGCCGGATTCGGCCACCCGGCGACGGTGACCGTCGCGGCGATCCTGGTCCTCAGCCATACACTGGCCCGGACCGGCGCATCTGAAATCCTCGCCCGCGTGATCGAACGGTCGGCCAAGAACATGGCCCGTCACATCGCCGTGCTGGCCGGCCTCGGCGCATTGATGTCCTCGGTCATGAACAATGTCGCGGCCCTGGGCCTGTTGATGCCGGCGGCGATCCAGACGACGGCCAAGACCCGCTATCACGCCGGCGCCGTCCTGATGCCGCTCAGCTTCGCGACGATCCTGGGCGGCTTGATCACCCTGTTGGGCACGCCACCCAACATCATCATCGCGGCGGTCCGCGAACAAGCGACGCAAGAACCCTTCGGGATGTTCGACTTCACCCCGGTCGGGTTGCTGGTCTCCGCCGTCGGCGTGGCCTTCCTGGCATTTTCCGCCCGCTATCTGATCCCGCGCCGCCGCCAGGTTCAGGACGCGACCGGCGGCCATATGGACATCGACAAGTTCGTCACCGAAGCGACCGTCGTCAAAGGCACCGACGCCGTCGGCATGACCCGGGGCGAGTTGCGCATGCTGGCGACGGACTGCGACGTTCTGGTCGTCAGCATCATCCGCCGGGGGCGGCGCATGGCGCGCCTGCCCATGGGCGAAGGGTTGAAAACCGGGGACCGCTTGTTACTGGAATCGACCTCGGAGGGCCTCGACCGCCTGACCACGGCCATGGACCTGAAGGTCGGGACCATGAAGGGGGCCAAATCGGAGCACATGATCGACGAGGACATGGACCTGGTCGAAGCGGTCATCCGCCCCGGTTCACGCATGATCGGGCGGGAGTTGCTGTCCCTGCGCCTACGTGCCCGCTACGGCACGGATATCCTGGCCGTGTCCCGGCAGGGCCGGGCCTTTCGCGGTCGCCTGGGGCAATTCCGATTTCGCGCCGGTGACCTTGTGCTGTTCTATGGCCAGCGGGACCAGATGCCTGACCTGATGGCCCGCATGGGCTGCCTGACACTGCAGGAACGGGTGCAGTTCGGCGAAGCAGGCAACCGCCAAGCCCGCCTATCGATCGCCGTGTTTGCCGTCGGCGTGCTGCTGGCAACCTTCAACCTGTTGCCGATCACCATCGCCCTGGGCGCCGCCGCCGTGGCCATGGTCGTGCTGGGCCTTTTGCCGGTGCGGGAAATCTACGACGGGATCGACTGGCCGGTCGTGGTTCTGATCGGCGCGCTGATCCCAGTCGGCGACGCCTTTACCTCGACCGGGACCACGGGCCTGATTGCCCAGGGCATCCTGGACAGCCCCCTGCCCCTCAATCCGTTGGCCATCCTGACCTTGCTGATGATCGTGACCATGGGACTGTCGGCGGTGCTCAACAACGCCGCCACGGCGGTCATCATGGGGCCGGTCGCGCTGACCCTGTCGGAGCGCCTGGGCGTCAATCCGGACCCGATGCTGATGGGCGTCGCCGTCGCCGCCAGTTGCGCCTTCGTCACGCCGATCGGGCACCAGAACAATGCCCTGGTCATGGGCCCCGGCGGCTATGCCTTCGGTGATTACTGGCGGTTGGGCCTGCCGTTGCAGGCGGTCGTGCTGATCGTCGCGGTTCCGGCGATCCTGCTGTTCTGGCCGTTTTAAGACCGCCTTTTAAGCCCGAACGTAATGGAGCCCACTGAAGCTTTCGCGCCATTCGCGAACCTCGGCGGACAGACTTTCCGGGTCGTTGGCCTGCAGACCCCGCGCGATCAGCGCGCCTAAGCGTGGCATGTCGGCCACGGTCATGCCACGGCGGACCAGTTCCGGCGTACCGATGCGCAGGCCGTTCAAATCACCCTCGACCGGGGCCGTCGGCAAGCCGATGCCGCAGGCCAGGAACCCGGCGCGGCGCAGCTTTTTGGCCGCCGTTTGCCCCCCGCCCCAGGGTTCCGCCAGGACCGCGAACTGATGCGAGGCGGTAAAGCCCTGATCCTTGGCGAACAGGGCGACGCCCTCGGCATCCAGTGCCTCGGCCAGGGCGCGCGACACCGCGACCATTTCCGCGGCATAGGCATGGCCGTATTCGCGCCAATCCAACAGGCTGAGCGCAAGCGAGGCCGATTTGGCGGCGTCAAAATTCGCCGTCATCCCGGGAAAGGCGATGGCGTCCAGCTTCTGCGCGATCTCGGCCTCGTTGGTCACGATCAACCCACCCGCCGGGCCGCCCAGGCTTTTATAGGTGCTCATGGTCATTAGATGCGCCCCCTGGGCCAACGGATCGGACCAGGCCGCGCCTGCGACCATGCCGCACAGATGCGCGGCATCGAATAGAACCTTGGCCCCGACCGCATCGGCGATGGCCCGAACCTCGGCCACCGGATGGGGGAACAGGTTGAGGCTACCGCCGATGGTGATCAGCTTGGGCCGAACCTCGTGCGCCAGCTTGCGTAGGGCGTCCAGATCGACCGTATAGCCCGTGGCATCGACCGGGGCGGCATGGGTCGTCAGGCCGTACAGACCCGCGCAGCCCGCCGCGTGATGGGTCACATGGCCGCCGATTTCCGACGACGGCGCGATGATGGCATCACCGGGGCGGCAGGTCGCCATGAAGGCATACATGTTCGACAACGCGCCCGAGGCAACGCGAATTTCCGCATACCGGGCGCGGAATACCTCGGCGGCCAATTCGGCGGCGATAACCTCGATCTCTTCGATCGCTTCCAGGCCCATCTCGTACTTGCCGCCCGGATATCCCAACGACGGGCGCGAGCCCAACCCCGCCGACAAGACGGCTTCGGCGCGCGGGTTCATGACGTTGGTCGCCGGGTTCAGGTTGAAGCATTCCCGGTCGTGGATTTCCAGATTGCGGTCGACCAGGGCATCGATCCGCGCCGCCACGGCATCGGAGCCGCCCGCCGCCGTCTCTCCGGCGATCCGCTGAACCAAAACCTCACAATCGTCGGGCACCCAGGCCCGATGCGCCAAATGCTTCATGATGGTCACTCCAACGCCGGGATCACCCGGCCATTTCGGGAATGGGCGTGATGAGCGGCTGTCCGGCGAAAAAGGCCTCGATGTTTTGGCGCATCAGCTTGGCGCTGATCGCCTGCACACCATCGGTCAAGCCACCCGTATGGGGCGTCAGCACGACGTTGCGCAACGCTGTCAGGGAGTCGGGAATGTTCGGCTCGTTATCGTAAACGTCCAGCCCCGCCCCGGCGATCACGCCGTTCTTCAGGGCCGCGACAAGATCATCCGTGGGCACGACCGAGGACCGACCGATGTTGACCAGGAACCCTTTCGGGCCCAGGGCCTTCAACACCTCGGCATCAATCATGCCGCGGGTCGCATCCCCGCCCGGCACGGCGATCACCATGAAATCGGACGCGGCCGCCATTTCTTTGACATCGGCGACGAAGGTCCAGGGCAGGTCCGATTTGGCGCTGCGGGCGGTATAGGAAATCTTCATCCCGAAGCCTTCGGCCCGGCGGGCAATGCCCTTGCCGATGCCGCCCATGCCGACGATCCCGATCCGCCCGCCATTCAGGGGCGGGCGGGTATCGCTGGGTGCGCGCCATTTTCCGGCCCGCGCATCGGCGTCGAACCGGGGAATATCCCGGACAGTCGCCATCAACAATGCAAAGGCATGATCGGCTACGGCTTCCGCATTGGTGCCCGCCGAATGGGTGACTTTGATGCCACGCGCCATCGCGGCCTTCAGGTCGACCCGGTCATAGCCCGTGCCAAGGCAGCAGATCAGACCCAAGGACGGTAGGGCCGCGATTTCTTCAGGCGTGGCGCCGACGGAACCAGAGGTGATCAGCACCCGGGCCTTCTGACGGATCGCGTCGTCGGGCGTTCCGTCCGCCTGGTTGAAATCAATGATGTCGAAGGTGCTTCGCAGCTCCTCCCGGTAATGGGGGGCCGGAAGCTTGAACAAAAGAGGCTCAGACATGGTCGTGGTTATCCCTGCAAGACGTCCGGATTGACGACGTGGATCGGCGCACCTTTTTCAAAGGCGACGATCTGGTCGAAGATGTCGGAGAAGTGCAGTTCCCATTCCTCGTCCGTGACATAGCCGATATGCGGCGTACAGATGACGTTAGGCATATCGACCAAGGGCTCGGAGCCTTTGGTCACCGGCTCGTGGTCGTAAACATCGACCGCCGCCATGCCCGGGCGTCCGTTCTTCAGCGCCGCCGCCAGGGCCCCGGCCTGGATCAGACCCGAGCGTGAGGTATTGACCAGCAACGCCGTCGGCTTCATCAGCTCCAGGTCGGCCTGACTGACGATACCCTTGGTTCCGTCCTTCAATCGCATATGCAGGGTAAGGACGTCCGATTCAGCGAAAAACGCTTCCTTGCTGTCTGCCACGTCGCAGCCTTCGGCCCGCGCCGCTTCGCGCGAGGCTTCGCGCGCCCAGACGAGAATCCGCATCCCGAACGCCCGCCCGACGGCGGCAACGGCGCGGGAAATCCGGCCATAGCCGTATAGGCCCAAGGTTTTATGGCGCAGGGAATGACCCATGCCGGTCTGCCATGTCCCGGCCTTGAGCGACGCCATCTGCTGCGGAATCTGTCGCATGGCGGCCAGGATCAGGGCCCAGGTCAATTCGGACGTAGCGTAAGACGGCGTGCCTTCATGCTGGCACGAGCACACGACGACACCCCGCGCGGTGCAGGTATCGACATCAATATGGGGGTAAACGCTGCGCTGGCTGATCAGCTTCAAATTCGGCAGGCGTTCCAAAAGCGGGGTGCGGATTTTGGTCCGCTCACGGATCAGGACCAGGGCCTCGGTGTCCTTCAGGCGCTCGGCCAGTCCGTCGGTATCCTGCAGGTGGTCGTTCCAGATGGTAATGTCGTGATGCGCGACCTTCTGAAAGCTCGGCAAGGTGCGCACGACATCGAAATAGTCGTCGAGAATGGTAATTTTCATGCTGATCCGTTCATCCGTCTTAAGCCCCTCTTCGCATTCTTTCTTTTGTTCGTTCGTCGGTCCAGGCAGCGGGACAGTCAAGCGTCTTCGGTTTGTTTGGCCGCCTTGGATTCCGTCAGCCGCACCCGCGCCGCCGCCCATTCGAGCTGCTGTTTGGCTTCCAGCTCGGCATGGTGTTCGGCATGCTCCCGTGCTTCGGCCATGATCCAATCGCGGAATGCCTTAACCTTGGGCCGTTCGGCCGCTTCTTCCGGCGAAATCAGCCAATAGGCATGGGCCACCGGGAAGGCTTCGGCGAAGGGGCGGACCAAACGCCCGCTTTCCAGATCGCGCTCGGCGACCGAGGCTTTGACCAGCGCCACGCCCTGACCGTTAACCGCCGCTTCGACCAGCATCCAGTGGGGCGAAATATTCGGCCCCGGGATCGGGCCCTGGGTGCGCACGCCATGGCCGCGCAGCCACATCGCCCAGGTCGGGAAGCTGTCATCGATCTCGTGCTGCACCGGGTGCAGCAGGGTGTGATTTAAAAGATCCTTGGGCTCGCGGATCGGATTCTTGCCCTTCATCAGCTCCGGCGCGCAGACGGCATAAACTTCTTCTTCGAACATCTTGTCGACGCGACAGCCCGGATATTCGCCGGGGCCGTAGCGAACGGCGACATCTGCCTCGCCCAGGTCGAACCGCACCTTCAGCGCGGTCGCGATCAACATGACCTGAATGTCCGGGTGCAGAATGGTGAATTTTTCCAAACGGTGGACCAGCCACTTCGCGGCGAAGGTCGGCGTGATCGACAGGGTCAAGGGCCCCTTGATTTCGGCCTCGAACAAGGCCTGGGTCGCCGACACCAGTTTTTCGAACCCTTCACGCAGCCCCGGAAGGTACGCAGCACCTGCTTCGGTCAGGGCCAAACCCCGTTGCTGCCGGTGAAAAAGCTGAACGCCTAGATATTCTTCAAGCCCCTTCACCTGGTGGCTGATCGCAGCAGGGGTAACATGAAGCTCTTCCGCGGCGCGGGACATACTGAGGTTCCGGGCGGCGGATTCAAAGGCGCGCAGGGCGTTCAGAGGCGGAAGCTGTCTCATGACGCCAAGGTGTATCGTATAGATTTTCTAAAATCAAGAGTGAGAAATGGTCGTTTGTTATTTCGCGCCTGCAAACGTACCTTCTTCTCAACAGGCGACGGGAACCCAGCCAACAACAGGCTTCCCCGGCGCTAAAGGCACTAAGCCAAAAAAAGGGAAGATCACACCAAGCAGTCCACGGGGACGTGAAAACCTTTTTGACGCTTAAGGAGAATTAACATGGCTTACAATCGCTATATCGGACAATCTGCGCCCTTGCCCTCCGGCGCACTGCCGACCCAGGAAGAGATGAGCGCCCTGCGCCATCAGGCCTGGAGCCGCGACATGCGGAACATGCGCCGGGCCATCGGCCGGCTCTTTCACTAAGAGCCCACGATTTGACTACCCCGGCGCCTGACGGCGACGGGTCCAGACTGAGACTAGCCTACAGACCACTCTCGAACTGAGACCACAGTTTTATCTCCCTACCCGGTTTTCCACCGGGAATTGACTTCCCACCTTGGGGTCTGCTTTTTGGATCGCTCCAGCCCCCCTTCGCGATCCCTAAGGCAGGCCCCTAATTTTTTCCGAAAATTGGATCCTCGACGCGGCCCGACCGACCAAACGGCGAGGCTGTCAAATCACGTCGAACGCGATTGCGTGGCGGGTGTCTTCGCGCGTGAACGGCAGCACGCCGTGCCAGACGTAGGATGGAAACAGCACCAGCTTCCCGGGCTCCGGCCGGATCGTGAAGCGCGTTCGATTACGATCGCTCACATAAAACTCGGGCGGGGCGCCGAACTGAATACACCCCTCGCCCGCGGCCCAGACCTCTTCCGGCAGGTCCGGAACCTTTACGTAATAAACGCCTGACAACCAGCCTTCGTCATGGATGTGGCTGGCGTCATACCCCGCCCCGCGCAGGATCGTCGACCACGCGCCGGTAAATCTGAAATCCGGGTTGATATAGCGCAGGAACGGATGGCTGGCGTCGTGTTCCAGGGTCTCGATATACCGTTTGATCGATTTAACGATCTCGGCCTTGACCAGGGCGACCGTGCCGGTCGGCCCGTTAAACAGATTATCCGGAATTTGCGTTCCACCCTGCATCGTCTGATTGATCGGCGGCGGCAACTCCTTGTGACGGGCCTCAAGCTCCGCATGTAGGGCGGCATTGAAGTCATCCAGACTGTCATATCCCGGCGGCACGTCGATCAGGCGCTGGGTCACGGCAGTATCGAAATCGACCACCTTGGCCAGATTCGGGTCCTCCGCCTCGGTCATGGCAATGGTCAGCAGGCCCAGGGTCGTCGACCGGCGCGGATTGCCTTCGTGCGAGGCTTTGAGGGGGGCGATCGCCTCGGCATGGCGTCCGGCCCGCAGCAGCGTCTTGCCGCGGAATGCCTGAACTTCCGGATCGCTCGGGTCCAGCGCCACGGCCTTGTCCAACTCAGACAAGGCCTCGTCCTGTTTCCCCAGCGCCGACAGGGCCGCGCCCAAAAAGCCATGTGCCTGGGCGCTATTCGGCGCCAGCGCCACGGCGCGGCGCAACACGGCCTCGGCCTGTTCGTACCAATGATCGACCACCAGGGACCGGCCGTATTGCAGATGGGCCATCGGATGATCCGGTAGTTCGCGGCAAACCCAACGGAACGTGTCGTGCATCTGGTCCTGATGACCGGCCGTCCACATCAGGTTCTTGAAGCATTCGTGCGCCCCTTCATGGAAGGGATCCAGGGAAACCGCCTTGCGGCAGGCATCGAAGGCTTCTTCCTGGCGGTCCAACTCGAAATAGATCGCGCCCAGGCTGACATAGGAATCGGGCCAGCCTCCGGAAATCCGGATCGCCTGCTCGAACGCATGGGCGGCGTCCGTCGGGCGCGCCGCCGTCTGCAACGCGGCCCCGTAGTTGTGCCAAAGCTCCGGGTCCTGATTCTGCACGGCCAGGGCCGCTTCGAAACTGGCGATCGCCCCTGGCAGGTCGTCCAACTTCTGCAGGGCCAGCCCGCGATTGTTCAGGAAATCCGGATTGCCGGACGTCAGGGACAGGGCGCGGTCCGCCGCCGCCAAGGCGCCTGGAAAATCGTTGGAATGGTAACGGGCTAGGCTCAGGTTGTTCCACCAGGGGGCCTTACCGCCGTCGATGGCGACGGCTTGCTCCAGCATCG
>CAXGUG010000118.1:0-9555 GCA_964012715.1 uncultured Rhodospirillaceae bacterium
CCCTGTTCAGAAGGCGTGGCGCGAGGTGCTTTGGGCCGCCGCCGCCCTGTACGCCGGCCTGCCCTTTCTCAACGTCCTGGCCACCGAGCGGCATCTGGGCCGCTCCCTGACCGAGGGCGATTTGCCGATGGCCTTGGTCGATGTGTCGTTTCTTGCCGTCGGCATCACCTTCGCGGCAACGGTCCTTTGGCTGGCCCGGCGCAACCGGAGCGAACCCGCGTGACGATCCTTTTGTCCTTCCCCCTTGCCGTGGCCGCCTGGGGCTTTCTTGCCCTGGCGATGACCCGTCATCGCCGCCAATTGGGGTGGTCGCCCGCCTCGACCGGGCGAAAGCGCGCCCTGCAAGGCATTGGCGCTACCGCCTTGGCGCTGTCGTTATGGCTGGCGATCATAGGGTGGGATGGCGTTCCCGGTTTTATCGGCTGGGTCGCCATGCTGACGGCGGCGGCGATGGCGGTGGTCGGCGTGCTGGCCGCCCTGCCGCGAAAAGCCTGACCGGCCACCTCCCTTAACCGGCGTTTAACCAAGCTTTTCTATAAGGGCTCGTGCTTTTATTGGGGCGATTCGGCGGCGTTTGACCGCCGGGCGGGCGGCGCTTAGACTCCGCCATGGAATGCGAAATGCCCCGCCTGAGGGCCATAGGGCCAAAAAATTGAGTGGGAGTTCAGCTTGATGCTGACACGCATGGTTTCCGCTTTGACCATCGCCGCGGCTGCGCTCTGCGCGCCGTTGACCGCCCATGCGGCGGCGCTGGAAACGGAACTGGCCCGCCTGATCACCAATCACCCGAACATCCTGGCCGCCGAAAACACCCTGCAGAGCAACCGCCAGGGCGTGGACGTGGCCAAGGCCGCGCGCCTGCCGACGCTGAGCATGACCGGCGACGCCGGGCGCGAGTTCATCGACAGCCCCTCGACCCGGTCCTCCGGCGCCAAGAGCATCGAGAACAAGAACGTCACGACCTTCACCCTGACGCAGAACCTGTTCGACGGGTACGCCACCCAGACGGGCGTGCGGATCGCCGAGTTGAACGAACACCTGGCGCAGATTTCGTTGGAGGGCACGCGGCAGAACACGCTGTTCCAAGGCATCCGCGCCTATATCACCGTGCTGCGGCAAATGCGCCTGTTGGACATCACGATCGAAAGCGAAGGCCGCATCCAACGCCAATTGAACCTGGAAGACGAACGCGTGCGCCGGGGTTCGGGGATCGCGGTCGACGTGCTACAGGCGAAATCGCGCCTTCAGGTCGCCAAGGAACGGCGCGTCGGCTTCGAAGGCCAGTTGCGCGATTCCATGTCCCGCTATCAGCAGGTATTCGGCTTTCCGCCCAACACGGAAGACATGTACGACCCCCGCCCGCCGGTCAACGCCGTGCCCAGCGAGTTGGATCGCGCCCTGGCCATCGCCCTGGTCGAAAACCCGGCGGTTCGCGAAGCCAGCACCAGCATCGACGTGACCCGCCAGCGCGAGGTCGAGGCCAAATCCGGCCTGTACCCGACCATCGACCTGGAAGGCGAATTCAATTTCGAGCGTAACAATTCCGGCGTTCTGGGCACGCGGCGCGACTACACCATCGGCTTTCAGGCCGATTGGGAACTGTTCTCGGGCTTTTCGACCCGGGCATCGACCCTCCGCGCCGCCTATGACACGGCGGCCAATCGCAACAAGTTGCAGGCCGCCGCCCGCACCGTCGAAGAACAGGTGCGCCTTGCCTGGCAGGCGCTGGAGACCGCGCGGGAACGTGTGATCCTGCTGGAAAACGCCGTGAACATCGCGTCGGAAGTGGCGCAAAGCCGCCGTAAATTGCGCGCCGCCGGTAAGGAAACCGTGATCAACGTGCTCGACGCCGAGAACGAGGTCAACAACGCGCAAATCAACTTCACGACCGCGTCTTACGACGAAAAGACCGCCGCTTATCAGCTTTTGCTGGCGCTGGGTCGGCTCGACCCCTTGAGCCTGAACCTCGTGGTGGAGTAAACCCGAAGGGCAGCCCGCTGGGGCCGCCTCATCCTTCTTTTCCCGACCCCTTCGATAAGGAACATCAGGCCATGGACGGCTCCCTCTTCTCCCGTGACAAGCTGGTCACCCTGGACGCCATCCGCGCCGCCCGCGCCAATATGCCCCACGCCATCCGCCGCACGCCGATTGTGCCGCTGGCCCGGGATTCCGCCGAAGTCGGCAGCGAGAAATTGTTCCTGAAATGCGAAAATCTGCAAGTCACCGGCGCGTTCAAGGTCCGCGCCGTATTCAACGTGATGCACTACCTGACGCCGGAACAAAAGGCCAAGGGCGTGGTCCTGGCTTCAAGCGGCAACTTCGCGCAGGGCTTCGCCTATGCCGGGAAGTGCCTGGGGATTCCGATCACCGTGGTCATGCTGGACGCCACCAGCCCTTATAAGATCGCGGGCACGGAAGGTTACGGCGCCGAGGTTTATTTGTGCGGCGACGATGCCCTGGCCCGCCAGCCCACGGTCGAGCGCCTGGCCGCCGAACGCGGCATGACAGCCATCGACACCTGGGAAGATCCGCCGATCATCGCCGGGCACGGCACCATCGGGTTCGAGATCATGGAACAATGCCCCGACGCGCAGCAGGTCCTGGTCCCCGTTTCGTCCGGCGGGGTGGCCGGCGGCATCGCGGCGGCGGTCAAGCTGATCAACCCGAACGTCAAGGTCGTGGGCATCCAGCCCGAGCGCGCCAACGCGGCCTATGTGTCGCGGCAGAAAGGCGAGCCGACCGCCATCGATTATTGGGATTCCATCGCCGACGGCCTGAGCGCGCGCCGCCCGGGCGAATACCCGTTCATGCATCTGCAGAAGTTCCTGGACGATATCGTGTTGATCAGCGAGGAAGACATCGCCCGCGCCTTCAAAACGATCCTGACCCGCGCCAAGCTGATGGGCGAGCCGGCCGGGATCACGGCGGCGGCGGGCTTCCTGTCGGGCAAGGTCGATACGTCGCTGAAGACGGTCGCCGCCATGACCGGCGGCAACCTGACCCAGGAAACCATGTTCAAGCTATTGGAAATGGCCAAGGACTGACGCCTCGGCGCGACCGCACCACCGTCAGGTTTTGGTTTTATCCAAGCCGTCTGATTCGGCGGGCTTATCGCCGTCCTTTTCGGCCGGCGGGTTCTTGCGGCGGATAATGATGTCGCCGTTCGGCAGGACTTCCGGCATTTCGTACTGCGGGATCGTCATGATGAACAGCTCGAACGCCCGCAAAATCTTCTTCGTGCCTTCTTCGAGCAACGCATCGGGATCGGACGATTGGCTGTCCGCATAGGCCGCCGTGGGCGCGCCCGCGGATAGGGAAACGGCCAACACGGCGGCTGGCGCCAAACGGGCGAATTTGGTCATCACATACGACATGGTTTTCGGCGCTCCGTGTTCCGGGTTGCCTGATTGATATGGCTGGGTAACCCCGCCACTGCAAGGCCCTGGAAACTCGGGGCCTTATTCCGGCCCGTGGGCGAGGTCTTCCAGGCGTTCGCGGGACAGTATTTCCACCGCCCCGGCACGATCCGCGCCGATCACCCCGGCATTGCGCAGCTTGGTGAAAGAGCGACTGACCGTTTCGACCGTCAGGCCCAGATAATCGGCGATATCGGCCCGGCGCATGCGCAGGGTCAAAGAGCCGTCATCGTTCATGCAATCCGGGGCCTTGACCATCAAGGTCAGCAGGAAGCCCGCAATGCGTTCTTCGGCACTCAACCGACCGAGCGACAGCATTTGTTCCTGAGCAGTCGAGACTTCGCGCTGCAGCTTGAGAATGACCGCACCAGCCAGGCTGGGATAGCTTCCGACCAGTTCGGTGATCCGCCCGCGCGGAAATGAACAAACGGTCGTGGGGGCCAAGGCATCGGCGGTCACGGGGTATTCGGCCCCTTCGGGCAGGCCGATCAGATCGCCCGCGAAATAGAACCCGGTCACCTGGCACCGACCATCGGCCAGAAGCTTGTATTGCTTGATAACACCGGACGTGACCGTAAAAACATTGTCCGCGGTATCGCCTTCCTGAAACAGGCTTTGACCCGCGTCGATTTTCCGGCGCGTCACGTATTCGGCCATATGGGCCAATTCGTTGGGGTTCAACCCGGCGCACATGGCCAGACTGCGCGCGGCGCAGTTGGCGCATTCCTGCGGCAGGTGCCGACCCTGCATTGCGGCATCACACAGGCCGATAACCTGGGCGCTTGCTTGAGCCATTGTTCCTTCCCCAAGGCGGTTCACGCGGCGACTTAAACTAATCTCCACCACCCACCTTGTACTATAGGTCCAGGCGGCGGGGTGCGCAAACAAGGAACGCACCCCGCCGCTGGAGCCGGGAAGGACGATAGTGGGCTATTCAGCCGCCTGCTTCGCGGTTTGAACCACGACGCCCGCATGCTGGGTGACCATCACCTTGTTCAGCAACTTGACGCAGGAATAGACCGAGAAGGTATGCGGGCAATCCGTGCCCGTCATCTTGGCCAGTTCCAGCACCGCGCCGATCAAGGCCTCGGTTTCCAGCGACCGCCCGGCTTCGACGTCCTGGAGCATCGAGGTCTTGTGCGCCCCGACGCTTTCGGCGCCGTTGATGCGCTTTTCGATGGTATGGCGGAACGTAATGCCCAGCTTTTCGGCGACGATCTGCGCCTCTTCCATCATGTGCTGCGCCAGCTTGCGGGTTTCCGGGAACTGGCAGATATCGACCAGCGTCGCATGGGTCAGGGCGCTGATCGGGTTGAAGCTCAGGTTGCCCCAGGCCTTCAGCCAGATTTCCGAACGGATGTCGTCCAACACCCGCGACCGGAAGCCGGCCCCTTCCAGGACTTCCTTCAAGCGGACCACGCGGTCGCTTTCCGAGCCGTCCAGCTCGCCGATGGGGAAACGGTCGCCCTCGACGTGCTTGATCACGCCGGGCTCGGTCACCGCAGCCGCCGGATAGACGACGCAACCGATGATGCGGTCGCCGTCGATGTATTTGGTCAGCACGCCATCCGGGTCCAGGCTTTCCATCTGGGCGCCGTCGTGCGGGCCGCCGTGGTTGTGGAAGTACCACCACGGAATACCGTTCTGAACAGTCAGGATCATGGTGTTCGGACCCAACAGGGGCTTCAGATCCTTGGCGACCATTTCCAGGTAGTGGGCTTTCAGGCCCAGGATCACCAGATCCTGCTCGCCCGCTTCCGAGCACTTTTCATAGGCTTTGACCTGGGCGACATGCTCACTGCCGTCTTCCCAGATCAGTTTCAGGCCGTTCTGCCGAATGGCCTGAAGGTGCGGCCCCATGTCGACGATGCTGACGTCGTTTCCAGCCAATGCCAACTTGGCACCCATCAGGCCGCCGATGGCACCGGCGCCGATCACGCATACTCGCATGATATTCTCCCTGCTCTTCTCTTCCCTAGCGCCAGGGGTCTAACGCCCCTGCGCGGTGTCCCTAACAGACGGAATCGATTGCGATGCGATCCCGCCCGGCTGTATTGCCACGCTAGTTTTTGAAAGTGTTGCTTAGCGTACCGATTCCATCAATGACAATCTCCACCGTGTTTTCCGGCTCTTTCATGGTGCCGACGCCCACGTTGGTGCCGCAGGCGATGACGTCCCCCGGTTCCAACGTGACATCGTGGGAGATTTCACTGACCAGCTTGGCCGGCGTGCGCAACATGTCGCTGACCGGATAGTTCTGCCGTTCGGCCCCATTCAGGACGGTTTTGACGGTCAGTTTCATCGGATCCAGGCCGGTGGCGACGACCGGGCCCATCGGGCCAAAGGTGTCGAAGCCCTTGGACCGGGTCCATTGATCGAAGGTGCCGTCGCGCTTCAGAATGTCGATGGCGGTCACGTCGTTGACGCAGGTATAGCCGAACACATGGCTCAGGGCGTCGGCCTCGGACACGTTCTTGCAACGCTTGCCGATAACGATACCCAGTTCGCCCTCGTAGACGATCTTGCCGTCGTAGCTGGCGGGCCGTTCGATGGCGGCACCCGTGCCGGTCAGCGAATTATTGGTCTTGATGAACCACAGCGGCTCGTCCGGGCGCTGGCCGTTCATCTTTTCCCGCATCATGTTGTAGTTGTTCCACAGCGCGACGATCTTGCCCGGTTTGACCGGAGCCAGAACGGTAACGTCAGACAAGTTGACGGTTTCGCCTGTCGGTTGCGCCCCTTCGAACATATTGCCCGAATGAACGGAAATAACGTCGCCGTCGAGCGTGCCGAATCCTTCGGCACCCTGGCGATCGTATCTGATCCACAGTGTCATTTTCGATGTTTCCCCGCGAATTTCGCGTTATGCGGCCGGCTGTGCCGGTCCTTGGTTGGTTATTAGACTTCCCGATAGGGGGGCAGACAGTAACCAGCCGAAATCGCGCCATGCAAACAAACGCGATGACGCAGCGCAATAAATGCGGGGTTTTTTCCTGATCGTGGAAAAACAGACGCGGGGTGCAAAAAAGCACCCCGCGCAGAGTAAGGAGAAATCAGTGGTGGAACAGAACCGGGATGTCCGCGTTCTCGACCACGTATTGGGTCACGCCGCCGATCTTGAAATCGTGGCGTCGGGCATGGGCGTAGCCGCCCATCAGCATCAGATCGACGCCGTTTTCGGCGCAATTCTTGAGCAAGGTCTGCCCCACTTCGTGCGGATCGCACTTGAGAGTTTTGATCTCGCTCTGCTTGCCGTGCCAACGCAGATAATTGGCTAGGTCGGCGGCCGGCAACTCATCGCCATGCGTTTCGGGCGCGGAGAAGATCAGGATCTTGTCGGCGGATTCGAAGATCGGGCGCGAAGTCGTGACCGCCGCAGCAACTTCCGCCGATCCGTTCCAGGCGATGGCGATGGTCTTGCCGATCGTCGAGATATCCTTGGGCGGAACGCTGACCACGGGTTTGCCCGTTTCCATCAACGCGGCCTCGAAGGTATTGATCCCCAATTGACCGTCGGGCTTGGAGACGAAGATCACATCGCTTAGACGGCCCCGCCGGGCGACAACGCTTGCCTGCCGTCCCTTTTCCTCGTGCCACGACGCGCTGACGCCTTTGTCGCCGTTCTTCGGCTCGGAGATATTGGCGATCCCGTGGGTCTCGCAATATTCCTCGTACAACTTTTTGACCCGGGCTTCTTCCTCGGCGGCGTGGGTCTCGGCGATTTCGTTGACCACGTCGCGCACGCCGGCCAGGGTCGCCCCATAGGCCAGCAGATCTTTCGAAGCCATCCGGGCGTGGACGACGTCGATATGCGCATCGAATTTCTTGGCGAGCGCGACTGCGGCATTCAGGACTTGTTCGCCCTTCCCGTCGCCGCGCACGGGAACAAGAATGTTGCGGATGCTCATGGACGTCCTCCCATCGTTGGAATTCTTATTCCGGCGTCCCGCCGCCGAACTGATCCGGCGGCGGGATTTTCATCCGGTGATTAGAACAGGCCTTCGATCTGGCCCTGTTCGTTCAGGTAAATGTTGTTGGCCGAAGGCACCTTGGGCAGCCCCGGCATGGTCATGATTTCACCGGTCAGGGCGACGATGAATTCGGCGCCGGCCGACAGGCGAACCTCACGCACGCCGACGCTATGGCCGGTGGGCGCGTTCTTCAGGTTCGGATCGGTCGAGAACGAATACTGCGTCTTCGCCATGCAGACCGGGAAGTGGCCGAAGCCCTGCTTTTCCCAATCTTTCAGCTGGTTGCGAACCTTGCTGTCGGCGGTGACTTCTTCGGCCCGGTAGATTTCCTTGGCGATCGTTTCGATCTTCTGGAACAGGGGCATGTCATCGGCGTACAGCGGCTTGAAGTCGGCCTGACCGGAATCGGCCAGTTCGACCACATGCTTGGCCAGTTCTTCGGTACCGGCGCTGCCGTCGGCCCAATGGGTCGCGATGAAGGCTTTGACGCCCTGGGACTCGGCCGCTTCCTTGACCGCGTTCAGTTCGGCATCCGTATCGGTGATGAAGTTGTTGATCGAGACCGTCACCGGCACGCCGAACTTCTTCACGTTCTCGATGTGGCGCAGCAGGTTGCCGCAACCCTTCTTGACCGCTTCGACGTTTTCCGTGCCCAGATCTTCCTTGGCCACGCCGCCGTGCATCTTCAACGCACGAACGGTGGCGACGATGACCGCCGCCGCGGGCTTCAGGCCGGCCTTGCGGCACTTGATGTCGAAGAATTTTTCCGCACCCAGGTCGGCGCCGAAACCGGCTTCGGTCACCACGTAGTCGGCCAGCTTGAGCGCCGACTTGGTGGCGATGACCGAGTTACAGCCGTGCGCGATGTTGGCGAACGGACCGCCGTGGATGAAGGCCGGATTGTTTTCCAGGGTCTGCACCAGGTTCGGCGCGATGGCTTCTTTCAGCAGCACCGACATCGGGCCCGGGCCTTTGACGTCACGGGCGTAGATCGGCTCGCGGTTGCGGTTGTAGCCGATCACGATGTTGCCGATCCGCTCGGTCAGGTCCTTCAGGTCCTTGGCCAGGCAGAAGATCGCCATGATTTCCGAGGCGACGACGATGTCAAAGCCGTCTTCGCGCGGGAAGCCGTTGGGCACGCCGCCCAGCGAGTTGACGATCGAGCGCAGGGCCCGGTCGTTCATGTCGACGACGCGCTTGAAGGCGATGCGGCGGTTGTCGATCTGCGGCTCCAGGCCCCAGTAAATGTGGTTGTCCATCAGGGCCGCCAACAGGTTGTGGGCGATGCCGATGGCGTGGAAGTCACCGGTGAAGTGCAGGTTGATGTCTTCCATCGGGACGACCTGGGCGTAACCGCCGCCGGCGGCCCCGCCCTTCATGCCGAAGCACGGACCCAGCGAAGGTTCGCGGATGCAGATCATCGCCTTTTTGCCGATGCGATTCAGGCCGTCGCCCAGACCGACGGTGGTCGTGGTCTTGCCTTCACCGGCCGGGGTCGGCGTGACCGCCGTGACCAGGATCAACTTGCCGTCGGCGTTGCCTTCCAACGACTTCAGATAATTCATATCGACCTTGGCCTTGTGCGGGCCGTACTGCAGAAGCGCATCGCCGGGGATACCCAGCTTTTCTTCACCGACCTTGGCGATCGGCTTCATTGTGGCTTCGCGGGCGATTTCGATATCACTTTTCGGCATAGTTTCCTCTCGCGTCCCTCTGCGGGATCTCTAGATTGCCTGGATTGTTTCCCTGGTCCGGTACCGGACGCCGTTAGGCGCCCAGGACCTTCCCCTTTTGCAGGCCGACTTTGGCCACATATTCCGCTGCGGTGATTTTCTTGTCGTCATGGGGCCGCAGCCGCATGACCTTGATGGCGCCGCCTTTGGCCGCGACCAGGATGTGATCGTCCGCGATCTCGACGACTTCGCCGGGCTGACCGCCCGTGTCGCCATCGACTTTGCGGCTGTCGAAGATGCTCAGCTGGTTGCCGTCGATCGTCGTCCAGGCGCCCGGCTGCGGGTTGCAACCACGGATCTGGTTGTAGACGTCGGCCACCGGCTTGGACCAATCGAGTTCCATGTCCTTCTTGCGGCACCAGGATTCGTAGGTCGCTTCGTCTTCGTTCTGAGGGATTTTCGGCGGGTTGCCGGCCTTCACCATGTCGATGGCTT
>CAXGUG010000119.1:0-9207 GCA_964012715.1 uncultured Rhodospirillaceae bacterium
GGTGATGCCTTCCAAGGCGCCGGTGTTGAACGCGGAGTTGTTGACAGCAGCCGTGGCACCCGACAGAGCAGCGGCGTTGAACGAAGCCAGCTGCAGGGTCAGGACCTGACCCTGGGTCAGGGTCGTTTCGTCGCCCGTACCGACAGCAACGGTGATGCTGTACTGGGTGTTCAGGGCGAAGACGATTTCAGCACCGGTGTTGGTAACCGAACCGCCGGTACCGTTGTAGGTAACAACCAGCTGACCACCGAATTCGGAAACAGCCGTAATGCCGGAAAGTTCACCGGTCGCGACCGAGGCACCCGTGTTGTTCAGGGAGATACCGGAGGTAACCGTAGCGGTGAAGCTGACCTTACTATCGGCACGGATGGCCAAGCCATCGATGCCCAGGCCGGTTTCCTGAAGCTGAGCAGCTTCGATCGACAGAAGGCTGGTGGTGTTGTTCGAGAAGTTGACGGTCAACGTCTCGGAGGTGTTGTCGATCAGGTTGACGCCCTGGTACTCGGCGTCGTTGGCCAAATCGCCGATCTGCGAACGGATGTTCGAGAACTGCGTGACCAAATCGGTGAACTGGGTGCCGGTCGCGGACTTCAGCGAGTTGGCAATACCTTTGAGCTGGCGAACCAGGCTGTCGATGGATTCAACGCCGTCGAGGGCCGCCGTCACCGTCGAAATGCCCTGGTCGATACCGTCTTTACGTTCGGTGAAGTCGAACGAACGGTCGGTCAGGGATTTGGCGGAGAAGAAGGACACCGGATCGTCGATCGCGCTGGCGACGCGCAGGCCCGAGGACAAACGGCCGTTGGTGCGGTCGATCAGATCAGTGGTGGATTGCAGGGAAAGAAGCGAGCTGCGGACTGCAGCCGAAAGGGTAACGTCAGACATTTTAATACTCCATTCTAGAGCGTTTAAACGGATCTACTATCCATAACCGTAGACTACGCGCTTCTGGCGAAATGCCATACGGTCAGCAGCCACCCTATCGACGCCTTACAAGGCTGTCAACCACAAATGAGCGCGTTCTGATTTTCCGGCGAGAGGCGACAAAAAAACCGCCGCTTCCCAAGGGGATGCGGCGGTCTTCGATTGTCGCGAGGGAGCGCCGGACGGCGCCGCCCCCGACGAATTAGTTGAACAGCGAGAGAATTCCCTGCTCCGACTGCCCGGCGAAGGACAGGGCCGAAATACCCAACTGCTGGCGGGTTTGCAGGGCCAACAGGTTGGCGCCTTCTTCGTTGAGGTCGGCCAAGGTCAGCTTGTCCGCCCCACCCTCCAGGGTGTTGGTGTATTGCTCGGTGAAGTCCAGACGGGTCTGCAGCAGCGCCACGTTGGAACCCAGTTTCTGGGCTTCCGAACGGAGCGTCGTCAGCGCGGCATCCAGGTCGACGACCAGGTTTTCGATATCCGAGGTAACCCCTTCGGCAACGAAATCGATACCGCTTTGATACGCACCCGCCGTGTTCGCGGCCAGAATGAAGGTATCGCCCGTTCCCACGGTCGCCTGGGTGAAGCCCGCGACGACACCGACGAACATACCGGTAATGCCCAACAGAGCGCCCGTATTGAACTGCGAGTTGTTGACCGCGGCCGTGACGCCCGACATGACGGCGGCGTTGAACGACGCCAACTGAAGGGTCAGCACCTGGCCCTGAGTCACGCTCGTGTCGTCACCCGTGCCGACGGCGACGGTGATGGTGTATTGGGTGTTCAGGGCGAAGACGACTTCGCCACCCGTCGCGGTGAGGGTCTGCCCCGTACCGTTGTAGGTGACGACAATCTGGCCGCCCAATTCGGAAACCGCGGTGATACCGGAGAGTTCCCCGGTCGCGACCGACGCGCCCGTGTTATTGAGCGAGATCCCCGAAGAAACCGTGCCTGTAAAGCTGACCTTGCTGTCCGCGCGGATTTCCATCGCGTCGATCGCCAGACCCGATTGGCGCAGGTTGACCGCGTCGATCGTCAAAAGGCTGGTCGTATTGTTCGCGAAGTTGACCGTCAGCGATTCAGAGGTGTTGTCGATCAGGTTGACGCCCTGGTATTCGGCATCGTTGGCCAGATCGCCAATTTGCCCGCGCATGTTGTTGAACTGCGCGACAAGGTCCGTGAACTGGTTCGCCGTCGCCGATTTCAGCGACGTCGCGATCCCTTTAAGCTGGCGGACGAGCGTGTCGATGCTCTCGACACCGTCCAGAGCCGACGTGACCGTCGAAATCCCTTGGTCGATACCGTCCTTGCGTTCGGTGAAATCGAATGCGCGATCGCGCAGCGCCTTGGATGAAAAGAATGCAACCGGATCATCGACCGGGCCGGAGACCCGAAGACCGGTGGAAAGGCGGTTGTTGGTCCGATCGATCAGATCGGTTGTGCGCTGCAACGCAAGAAGCGAGCTGCGTACTGCAGCAGAAAGAGCCACGTCAGACATTTCATTGCCCCGTTTACTTCACGACCCCAGCCCTACTAGCTTTGGTCGCGACGGCATTAACGTTGCGCTTTCTGCCAACGAATCGCACGGTACTCTAGCCCGTACTGGTTAACAATTTCTTTCCAGACGGCCATTACTTCTTATATCGCGATAACAACAATTCTCCATAGTATTCTATGGTTTAGCGGCCGCATGCACAGACTGCCCTGGCTCCCCCTTGCCTGCCCTTACGGATTACCTCATATGTATCGGGTTGGTGGAGGCACTAAATATTTGGTTGGGGAAAGAAAATGCCGCTAAAGCTTGATATCAAAGCCGGAGAAAAGCTCGTAATTAACGGCGCCGTTCTAGAAAACGTCGGCGGCAATGCGAAGCTTCTGATCCACAATGAATCGGCAATCATTCGCGAAAAAGAAATATTGTCGCAGGGCGAGTCGAATACGCCGGCGGCGCGCGTCTATTTTGCGCTTCAATGCGCCTACATGTTCCCCCGTCACGAAGACGAGTACTTAAAAACCTTCCATGAATTCTTGGACGACTATGTCAAAGCCGCACCGAGCGCCAAGCCGATCGCGGATGAAATCGCCAAGTTCGCGGATGAGGCCAAGCTGTACCGCGCCCTGAAGGCCACGCAAAAGCTGATCCGCCACGAAGCGGATACTTTCAGCCAGTTCGCGGATCAGCTGGAAGCTGCGGAACTGGCCGACCGGATGGAGTCCGCGAACAGCGAAAACTAAGAGCGGAGCCGCCCCTAGGGCGCCCCGTCGGGCGGGTAAAGCCCGCCCAATTCGGCCCAATCCGGCGCAACGCCGTGGTTTGCTTCCGGTGAATCCGCAAACTTAAGCAGCGGATTGCGCATTGAGCTGGTGATGCAAGGGCCGTCCATAAGCACCATGTCCCCGTTTTGCGCCAAGCGTTCCCGCCAAGGAACGGGGCTGGGCACGAATAGGAACAACAACGTATCCCGCCATTTCGCCGTCGGCAGGCGCCCTCGGTGCAGATTCCTGGGGGCCGCGAACAACAGCCCGCCACCAGGCGAAAACTCGGGCGAAATGACGGTCACGTCGTCCGCAGGCTGCCCGAACACTTCGTCCAGACTGTCGGTTCGTTTGTCCAACGGCGCAAATCCGTAGCCCGCTTCCGCCGCCTTGCGCGTCGCCTCGGCATCCAAGACCTCGGTGCGCCCCCCTTCGTCTGAAGCCCCGCTCAGATAAACGATCAAATGAACCTGCTGGCTCGGCTCGCAATCCCGGTGCCAGACGAAGGACACGTCCTTGTCCTGCGACGGAAAATTCCGCCGCATGTTGATAGCCAGTATTTGGAAATGGCTGCCGTAATAATCTTCCAAGATCGCTGTAATTTGCGGCGAGATCACATGCGGCAGCACCCGGCGCAAAAGGCTGGCGCGTTGCTGCGTCCATGGCACGACGTATTGAAGTTCGCGCGGGCCATCGCCCACGCATTCGGTCATGTGCTGTTCGATCGACTGCGTCAACGCATTGCACCCACCAAGGCTCAACAACCCCGGATGAAGGCTGACGCCTGTTTCGGCCAGGGCGTTGCCGCCGGCCACCGGCGGCGGCGGGCCACCGTGCCTGCGGATATAGTTATCCTGGCAAATGCGATGAAACAGCCAATAGCGCTGCCAGGACGACTGCGCCGACCAGGCGATCATGTCATCGCCGACCTGAACATCCCCTGCGGGATCGACTAAATACTGAAGTGAACTCATGCCGCTTGTGCCGCCTAAATTCCTGGGGCATGCCCTGTCAACTCAATGCCAATCTTGCCCTTCAGACCTTCATAAAACCTTACCTCCCTGGCTGGGGCGAAGAAACGCCCACCTAATCTCAATGGATCATTAAGCGTTTCGACCATATTTTCTCCCTATCTTGTCTCATCGCCGGGTCATCGCATCCGACGCCGGACAGCCCGTTACGGAAACTGTGGAGCGCAAGCGTGTTCGAGAAGCTGACACGGACCCTGGTCATCGCAGAGATCGGGAACAATCACGAAGGCGACATGGGCGCGGCCCGCGCCATGGTCGATGCCGCCGCGGAAACCGGGGTCGATGCGGTCAAGTTCCAGACCTTCATCGCGGAGAAATTCTCGGCCCCGAGCGACCCGGCCCGGTTTGCCCGCCTGAAACAGTTTCAATTGAGCTTCGACCAGTTCGCCGAGCTGGCGGACCGCGCCCGCGCCAAGGGGCTGAAGTTCCTGTCGACGCCGCTCGATCTGGATAGCGCCCGGTTCCTTGATGGGATTGTCGATGCTTTGAAGATCGCATCGGGCGACAACACCTTCTGGCCATTGATCGAGTTTTGCGCCGGGACCGGAAAGCCGATGATCATCTCGACCGGCATTTCCGGTCGTGATGAAATTCAGGAAGCCGTCGACCGCGTCGCCGCCGCCCGCGCGGCCAAGGGGGTGACCGGCGACCTGGCGCTGCTTCATTGCATCGTCAGCTACCCCGCCCCGCCGGAACAGGCCAACCTGGGCGCCATCGCCAGGCTGAAAGCCGCCTTCCCCCAGCAGACGATCGGCTATTCCGACCACACGATCGGGCTGGATGCCGCGGTGACCGCCGTGGCCATGGGTGCCCGCATCGTTGAAAAGCACTTCACCCTGGCCAACGATTATTCCGATTTCCGCGACCACCAATTGTCCGCCAACCCGGCGGACATGACGACGATGGTCGAGCGCATCCGCGCGGTCGAGGCCATGACCGGCGACGGCCACTTGGGCACCATGGATTGCGAACAGGATCTTGTGACGCCCGTCCGCCGTTCAATCGCCGCGGCCCGTGACCTTCCCGCCGGGCAGGTCCTGACCATGGACGATATCGTCTGGGTCCGCCCCGGCGGCGGCATCGCCCCCGGGAACGAAGCGGACGTTCTATCGAAACGATTGACCACGCCGGTCGCCGCCGGATCGATGATCCTGCCCGACCATTTGGCGGAAGGCTAAGCCCCCATGCGGATCGCTCTGCTCACCACCGACGGCCTGCCCGCGCTGTATTGCGCGCAAGCCCTGGCGGCTGAGTACGAGCTATGCGGGGTTTTGACGGCCACCAGCCTCCCGCCCCTGCCGTTCGAGACCGCACACCCCTTGGACGCGGAAACCGAGGCCTATGAAACAGCGAACTGGTTTCCTCAGAAAATCCCGGAGCTGTCCGATTTCGGTCCGGTTTTTTCCGTGCCGGACATGACATCGGCGGCGGCACTCGATACCGTGCGCGACCTGGCGCCGAACGTCATCGTCGCCTTTGGCGCTGGCCCCTTGAGTGCCGGAATCATCGAATTGGCGAAAGACCACGCAGTGGTCCTTCATGCCGGCAACCCGGAAGACTTTCGCGGCGCGGACACCCATCTGTGGGCCGTGTACCATGGCCTGACCGACGACCTGCAAAGCATCGTTCAATACGCCGATGAAAACCCGAACACCGGTGCGATTCTGCGGGCGCTGCCTGTTCACCTCGCGGACGGCACCCCCTTGGCCGGTCTTCGCAAGGCGGTGACCGAAGGCTGCGTGACCGGCGCGCTGAAGGTCATGCAATTCTTCGCCGATGGCGGGATGTTGACGGTCAATCACCTTCAGCGGATCGGCAAGCTCTATACGCCCATGCCCGCCGCCGTTAAGGACTATTGCCTGGCGCAGTACGCCGACCGGGCGAGCCAAACAAAATAACAAAAGGACAGTTTCGACATGTGCGGCATAGCAGGAACCCTCGGCCCCACGGCGCCCGACGCCGCCCGTATCCAGGCGGCCCTGGCGACCATGGACCGGCGCGGTCCGGATGCCTCGGGCGAACGCGTGCTGTCGTTCGGCGAACAGCAGGTCGCGCTTCTGCATACCCGCCTGTCGATCATCGATCTGGACCCGCGCGCCAATCAGCCGTTCGAACGGGACGGCCTGGTCTTCACCTACAACGGTGAGATCTACAATTACCTCGAGGTCAAAGCCGACCTGGAAGCCCTGGGCCACAAATTCCAGACCTCATCGGATACGGAAGTCCTGGCCGCGTCCTGGCGGCAATGGGGGCCTAAGGCGCTGGACCGTCTTGAAGGCATGTGGGCCTTCGCCGTGGCGGATACCGCTGCCGGCACCCTGACCCTGTGCCGCGACCGGTTCGGGGAAAAGCCGCTGTACCTTTGGCCCAAGGACGGCGTGCTGTACTTCGCATCCGAGATCAAAACCCTGGCCGCCCTGGCTGGATCGGCCCCGCCGGTCAACCAGACCCAGATCCTGCGTTATCTGACGCTCGGCTACAAATCGCTCTACAAACACGGCGACACCTTTTTCGACGGCGTGTTCGAATTGCCGCCTTCGACCTATCTGACGCTCAAGTCGCCGAAGCTGTCGCCGCCGGAATTTTATTGGCAGTTGCGCCACATCCCGCGGCCGATGTCCGCTGATGACGCGCTGGAAGGGGCGCGGGAACGGCTGTTTCGCTCGGTCGAATTGCGCCTGCGGGCCGACGTGCCGGTTGCGTTCTGCCTGTCCGGCGGCATCGATTCCGCAACCTTGGCCGCCATCGCGGCGAAGAAACTGGGCGCCGATATCCATTGTTTTTCGATCATCGATTCGGATGAGCGCTATGACGAAAGCGCCAACATCAAAACCATGGTCGATGCCCTGGGCTGCGGCCATCACGTGACCCGCACATCGACCGAGGGTTTTTTCGAGCGCATGGGCGACATCGTCGCCTATCACGATGCGCCGGTCGCGACGATCAGCTACTACGTACATTCCTTCTTGTCGGAAGCGATCCACAACGCGGGATACAAGGTCGCCGTTTCAGGCACCGGGGCCGATGAAATCTATACCGGCTACTACGACCATTATTCCATGTGGCTGGCGCAGATGTGGCGCCGCGCGCAGATCGACGCGACGGTCGACTTCGAAACGCTGCTGGCCGACTGGAAAGGCGGTTTCGGGTCCTACGTCCAGAACCCGCTGCTGCAAGACCCCATGACCTTTGTGAAGGATCCGGACCAGCGCGGGCATATCATCCTGGACCAGGATTTGTTCGAAAGCCTGCTGGCCGTACCGTTCCACGAAGACTTCGAGGAAACCGCCTTTTCCCGCGAACTGCTGCGCAACCGGATGATGAACGAGCTGTTCGCCGAAGCGATCCCCGTGATCCTGCACGAGGACGACTGCAATTCCATGCGCTGGTCGGTCGAGAACCGGTCCCCGTTCCTGGACCGGAATCTGGTCGAATTCATGTTCAATGTGCCCAGCGAATATTTGATGGGCCAAGGCTTCGCCAAATTCCTGCTGCGCCAGTCGGGCGAAGGCTTGGTTCCCGACAGCGTGCGCCTGGACAAGCGCAAGCGGGGCTTCAACGCCTCGATCAATTCCCTGGTCGACCGCAGCGATCCGGACACCCGCGATCGCCTGCTGGCCGACGGGCCGATCTTCGACCTGATCGACCGCACCAAGTTCGAAGCCTTCCTGTCCGACGACATGGCGACCAACAGCTTGTCTAAGTTCCTGTTCAGCTTCATCTCGGCGCGCATTTTCCTTGATCAGCAAAGCGGTCAGAGCCAATGATTTTTCACGCGGCACCAGAAAGGGAGCAGCACAAATGACCAAGGTCACCGGCGTTATCCAAGCGCGTCTGACCTCCATCCGCCTGGCGCAGAAGGCATTGTTGCCGCTGGCCGGACGGCCGGTCATGCACCACCTGTTCGACCGCGCCCTGCGCATTCAGGGCGTCGACGATCTGGTCCTGGCGATCCCGACCGGCGAAGCCAACGACCCGCTTGAAGCCGCGGTCGAAGGATATCCGCAAATTCGCGTCGTGCGCGGGCCGGACGACGATCTCGTCACTCGGTTTTTGATGGCTGCCGACCTGACCGGGGCCGATGTGCTGGTCCGCATGTGGGGCGACTGTCCGGTGACCGACCCGGATCTGGCGGCGGGGTTGCTACAGCTGGTCCTGAATTCCGATGCCGCCTGGGGTCATTACCCAAACGATTCCGGCTATCCCGAAGGGGTGGAAAGCCACGTTCTGCGCGTCGATGCCTTGCGCGCCCTGGCGGCGGAATCCGACGATATGTACGAGCGGGAAAACATGATCCCGTTCTTCACCCGGCGCAGCGAGCGTTTTCCCATGTTGGAAATCCGCCGCACGCCGAACCGAAATCACCTGAAATGCCTGCTCGACACGCAGCACGACTATCGCCGCATTACCGAGATCTTCGACCTGTTGTATCCGGCCAAGCCCCACTTCGGGGTCAGTGACCTGGAAGCCCTGGCCAACGACCGGCCCGAGCTGTTCGATCCGACCTATCGCGTCGCCACGCCGGAGCCGCAGGGATGACACTTAACGTCGCGGTGATCGGCCTGGGGATCGGCGAACAGCACGCCCGCGCTTTTGCCGCCGGGCCGGACAGCCGCGTCACTTGGCTTTACGACCTTGAGGCAGATAAGGCCCAGCGCATCGCCGCCGACCTGGGCCAGGGCCGCGTGGCCGAAAGCTACGATCAAATCCTGTCCGCGCCGGACGTCGATGCGGTCTCCATCGCGACCTTCGACCATCTTCATTACGACGAAGTCTGCCGCGCCCTGGACGCGGGCAAGCACGTGTTCGTCGAAAAACCGCTATGCCGGACCGACGCCGAAGCCGACGACATCGCCGCCCGCTGGGCGCGGGCCGGGAACCTGCACCTGCGCTCCAACCTGGTGCTGCGCGGGGCCGAAGTTTACCGCTGGCTGAAAGACGCCATCGCCGCCGGAGACTTCGGCGATATCTACGCCTTTGACGGCGATTACCTATA